>CAJOPC010000055.1 GCA_905236245.1 uncultured Alphaproteobacteria bacterium | reverse complement strand
TCCTTACAAAATACATTATAATACATTTTGTAGCAAATTGCAACAAAAAATAAATTATTTTTTAGAAATATAGAAATGTTAAAGAATCTACATTTTTTAACATTATCCCGAAAGGCCTTGAAATATATGACTATTTTATTTTGACCTAAATGCCCTCAATTTTGAAATGTTTAACTTTATTCAAAAAAATTACTTTTTTTTACATTTTAGGGCTTGGCTTTTCTAAAAATCGGCTCTATGATCCCGGACCGAACAAAGAGACCAATTTTAACGAAAGGATATAAAATGGTAAACCAAGTTTTTATAGATGATAAAAAGATTAAAGATATTCTGACATATATCTCTGGAATGAGACATGCGGAAATGATTAGGATGATGTTCCTTTGCTCGCTCAATGGCATGAGGTCTATAAATTTTGCATATCTTCAAGTGGGGGATGTTTATACCCCCGACCTAAAGGTTAAGGATGTTATTTGTTTGGATAAGGATAAAAATAAAGGCAAATTTGGGTGTAGTTATTACCTAAATTCTCAAATGAAGAAAGAATTTAAGGAGTATTTGGAGTATTTAAAGGCCAAAAATGAAGAGATATCCCCAGAAATGTACCTTTTTACATCGCAAAAGTTAGGAAAACCATTTAATCGGGTAAGTATCAGCAGAATGTTCTCAACCATATACAGCAAGTTCAATATTGAAGGGGGAAGTCATTTGGGTAGACACTTGTTTGTGAGTCGGTTGATAAATGCTGGCACAAATATCTGTTTGGTTCAAAAACTCGCCAACCATAGGAACATCTCTACAACCCAAAGGTATTTCAACTATAATGAAACAATGCTCTCAAATGCTGTGGAGAATGTTGTGGTTTAGTGTTTTGTAAACCATTCTTCAGATGCTTTCTTTGTATTCACTTTCCAAAGATAATCAAATCGCTTTTGGTATTCGGCAACTACCTTCGCATCATCTGTAAAGAATACACAGTTTTCGCTGTTCTTTTCTGTGGCAGGATTGGTCCAGTTGTATGAGCCAGTACTTGCTTTCTTCCCATCAAATATGGCGAACTTGTTATGTTCTATCTTGTTTTTAGAATGAACTCGAATATTAAAGCCATAATCATGAAGTTCTCTGACTTTAGAAGATTTGTTTGATGCTTGTAATCTATCGGTAAGGATACGAATCTTTACACCTCTTTCATTTGCCTTCTTTAATGCCGCAACCAGTTTCTTATTGTTGATAGAATACACAGCGACATCAATGGATTCCTGTGCTTCATTTATCATATGTATTAGTCCATTTTCGCATTTAGGTGACGGAGTGAAATAAACTTCTGTCTGTGCCCAAGAGGGGACAGCAAGGAATAAACAGCACCAAATAAAGCAGATTCTTATCAAATTCATGAAATTCCTTTGTTTATCACACATATATTACATAAACAGATGATATTGCAATGCCCGTCCTTTCGTTTCCTCTCTTATATATTAAAATTGCTATATTTCTCTTATATTTCAATACATTCACTGGAATTGAATAGCACTTTTCTGTTGGATTAAATCCCCTAAAAAACATTTGCTTTTTATCATCTGTTTTTTTGCTAATGCTTTGGATTCAAAAAAATCTCTCTTTTCAATAAATAATTAAAAAGAAGGATTTGATATGATTTATGGATATTGTAGATGTAGTATGGAAAAGAAGCAAACATGTTCCAATCAACACTTTGCGATTAAGGAATACGCAAAAGGTCATGGCTTCCAAATAGACAAATGGGTTGAGGAAAATATCAGTTCCCGCAAACCTCTTAGCAAACGAAAACTGGGTGTTTTGATGAATAAAGTGACCCCAGGAACTGTTATAGTAATCACAGAAGTTTCACGCCTTGCCAGAAATCTTTATGAACTGGCAGGTATCTTACAGGATGCTATCAACAAAGGGGTAGAAATTATAAGTATTAAGGAAAACTATACCTTTAAAAACGATTTACAATCAAAGATAATGGCTTACACCTTTGGGCTAGCGGCCGAGATT
>CAJOPC010000054.1 GCA_905236245.1 uncultured Alphaproteobacteria bacterium | reverse complement strand
GGTGCGGAAAGCCGGAATCGAACCGGCACGGGGTTGCCCCCAACGGATTTTAAGTCCGTTGCGTCTACCAGTTCCGCCATATCCGCTTTAACCGATAGCCACATAAGGATACCCCAAAAAAAACAGAAGGTCAAGTTTTTTTTCAAAAAAATGAATAAAATCCTTGTCAAACGATAAAAAATCATTAAAATAAGTTTCATGAAGGGAGCCTAACATGGACGAATTTGAAAAAATTAAGACTTTTTCTGAAAGCTTGGAACAACGTCAGCAAAAAATAGCTGAATCCTCCGAAAATGAAAAGAATGAAGATGAAAACAGACCGGATTTGCCCTCATATTTGAGCCAGTTTAGGGCTGTTCCCCCGGAAGAACCTAAAGAATCTAGATTCTTGTTATGGATTGTCTTGATACTGTGTTGCCTTGTTTTTATAGGTGTCGCCGTTGCTTTAACGAATCGTTTGCCAGAAATGGAGAATTCTGAAATCGTTGTTATTTCTCCAACGCCAGTTCCTGTGAAAGTTCGTCCGGAGCAACCTGGCGGATTAAAGATACCTGATACCGATAAAGTTGTATATAATCGAGCAACGGAATTAGCCCCCGCACCAGTTGAGGAAAATTTATTCGTGGATGCTGAGCAGCCTTTATTGCCACAGGAATTTATTGAGCCAGAGGAAAAAGAAGAAGCTTTGGTTTCACTAAATGAGCCAATTGTTGAAAATGTTGTAGAAGATGAGGTAATTCCCGTTCCGGAAGATGCAGTTGTCACAACGGAAGAATTGGCTGTTGAAGATATTAAGGAAGACTTAGTTCCAGAAGTTGTGGAGGTTGAATCAGTCAAGACCCCAGAGCCAGAACAAGCTCCGGCTAAGGAAGTTGTTCCAGAAACAAAACCGAGTAAGGAAGTTCCTGCTGTAACATTAGCAGAAAAATGGCGTGCGCAATTACTTTCATCTAGCAGCAAGGCCAAGGTTGAATCTTCATGGAAGACAATTTCCAAAAAGCATGCGGCTTTGTTGTCAAATATGCCATATCAAATTGTTTCTGCTTCCATTCCTGGAAAGGGAACTTTCTGGCGTCTCCAAGTCGGGGAATTTGCTAACAAAGATTTGGTCATGAATTTGTGTGCTAAATTGAAGAAAAAGAAACAAGATTGTATTCCTGTTAAATAACTAAATGGTTCAAATTTATACTTTAACAACTTGGATTATCCCATTGCTTTTATGCATTATTTTGCATGAAGTAGCTCATGGGTATGTTGCTTTGAAATTAGGAGATAAAACTGCTTGGCTTGTAGGACGATTAAATTTAAATCCTATTAAGCATTTTGATCTGATCGGCAGTTTCGCGGTTCCTCTTTTTTTATGGATTGTTAATGCGCCCATGTTGTTCGGATGGGCAAAACCGGTCCCCGTTGATTTTTCTCGGTTAAATAAGCCCAAAAGGGATACGGGATTGGTTGCTGCGGCAGGACCTTTGGCAAATATTGGATTAGCAATTGTATTTGTTTTACTAGGTCGTTTTGTTTTGTCCACCCTTCCGGATGATCTACCTATTCGTCTTTGGCTAATGGACAACATTCGACACGGTGTTTCTTTTTCCTTGGTTTTAGCGTGTTTTAATTTGTTACCCATTTTGCCTATGGATGGAGGTCGTATTTTATGGTCTGTTTTGCCGCGTAAATATGCAAATATGTATGCAGAAACAGAAAAATATGGACTTTTGGTTTTAATTGGTGTATTATTTCTCCTGCCTGTTTTGGGATTGGATGTTGTTAGCTGGTTTATCGGCACATTGTATCCCGTTCTTGCAGGCTTTGTGAATATCTTTATTTAAAGGAGAGAGAAAATGATAGATATCAAACTTATTCGGGAAAATCCGGATTTGGTAAAAAATAATATTAAAAAGAAGTTTCAAGATCAAAAGCTAGCTTTGGTTGATGAAGTTGTTGATTTAGATAAGAAAAATAGAACTGCTATTACAGAAGTCGAATCCCTGCGTGCCAAAAGAACCTCTCTCTCTAAACAAGTTGGCGTATTGATGGGACAAGGCAAAAAGGATGAAGCTGAATCTATTAAAAAAGAAAGTCAGGAAATTGGAAATAGGATTGTTGAGTTAGAAGCTGAACAAGAAAAATTAGCCGAAGAAATTCATCAGAGAATGATGGTTATCCCGAATATTATTGATGAATCCGTTCCTGTTGGTAAAGATGATACGGAAAATGTCGAATTGGAAAAATTTGGGGAACCCAAAGTGCCAGATTTTGAAATTCCATATCATGCTGATTTAATGGAAGATTTCGATGGTTTAGATTTAGATTCGGCACGTCGTGTGGCTGGCAATGGCTTTTATTATTTGAAAGGGGATATTGCCCGTTTACATTCTGCAATTTTATCATATGCTCGTGATTTTATGATTGATCGTGGGTTTACATATTATCTTCCTCCTTTCATGATTCGTTCTCAGGTCGTAACCGGAGTTATGAGCTTTGCCGAAATGGATGCTATGATGTATAAAATTGAAGGAGAAGATTTGTATTTAATCGGAACTTCGGAACATTCTATGATTGGTAAATTCATTGATCAAATATTACCAGAGGATGCATTGCCGTATACTTTAACCAGCTATTCTCCGTGTTTTAGAAAAGAGAAGGGTGCTCACGGATTAGAGGAACGCGGGGTTTATCGTATCCATCAATTTGAAAAACAGGAAATGATTGTTGTATGCAAACCCGAGGATAATATGAAGTGGTATAACCAATTGTGGCAAAATACTGTTGATTTCTTTCGCTCATTAGATATTCCGGTGCGGACATTGGAGTGTTGTTCTGGTGATTTGGCTGATTTAAAGGTTAAATCATGTGATGTGGAAGCATGGTCGCCTCGTCAAAAGAAATATTTTGAAGTAGGGTCTTGTTCTACATTGGGTGATGCTCAAGCCCGTCGTTTGAAAATCCGTGTCCAAGGCAAAGATGGCAAAAAATATTTCCCATATACCTTAAACAATACAGTGGTTGCTACACCAAGAATGTTGATAGCCTTTTTTGAAAACAATTTACAGGCCGATGGCTCTGTTTTGATTCCAAAAGCATTACAACCTTATATGGGTGGTCAGACGGTTATTAAAAAGTCAAAATAAGAATATACTTGACAAAAATTTGAACTTATGCTACAATAACTCCCGTTTCTGTTAAATTTAAAAAAGGAGTTAAAATGGAAATAGTTCAGGTTTCCCCACCGCCAGTTTTTTATAGCAAAAAAGTGGGAATTGATGCATTACCAAAAGGAATACGCGTAAGAGTTCTTTCCGATGGTTCTTTGTCAATGGATATTCGTGCAACCGAAATTAGCATTATTCCTTCGGGTTTAAAGGGAATTCAAACCATCTTCTGCCGTCCAAATCAAATTGAAGCTGTTGCTCGTAGTTATAAAGGTAAAATTACGGAAGTGTATAGAATGGGCAGCGAAATTGTAAGAAGAACACTAGACCAAGAAAGAATGGATAGTGCTTATGATGCTTTTGAGCGCGCCTTACATTACAATCCTGTGTTCCAAAAAATGTCATATGTGGTGACTTCGTCATTACTTGGTGGCCAAAGGGTTGAAACTCGTGTGCCAACCGATTTGAGCTTTATTTATGATAAGGCCCATCAAAAGGTTACATTAAATGCTTCCAAGACTGTCTTGAAAAAGGATCCTACAACAGGGGAAGCTCCTGCTGTGGACGGAGTTGATCAAATTATTATGCCAAATTCCAAAACACGCAGAAAAAATATTTCTGGAGAAAAACAGTTTGCGTATAAATATGGAAGAAGGCATGTTCCTGAAGAACCAGGAGCCGCAAAATATGCTTACTTAGCTTGTAATCGTGTGCGTATATCTCCGTAAAAGTTAAGCATGTTCAATTAGAAAAGAGGATATTTAACTATCCTCTTTTTTTATGAGTTATTATCGGTTGGGGCAATACTTGTAATCAAATTTGGCACATCATTCCGTGGCAAATCGGTTGTTTCTACACTACGGAGTTTTCTGTTGACTGCACGTGTTCTTGTATCTGCTTCGTCCAAAGTTTTATGGGCTTGCTCTAAATTCTTTCTTAAATGCTCAATCCAACCAGCATAACGTTCAAATTCGGTTTTGGCTTCACCCAAAATTTGCCAAACTTCATTGGATCTTTTTTGAATAGCTAATGTTTTAAATCCCATTTGAAGGGCATTTAGATAAGCAGCCAAAGTGCTAGGTCCTGTAATAGCAATTCGATATTTTTTTTGAATCTCATCACTCAGGGAAGGATGCTTCATAATTTCGGCATACAAACCTTCTGTTGGCAAGAACATAATGGCAAAGTTTGTTGTTTTTGGTGGAAGAATATATTTATCGGAAATTTTAGCAGCCTGAATTTTAATTGCTTTTTCTAAATCATTTATACAATGTTCCACCAAAGTTGCATCAGCTTTTTCTGCTGCTTCAATGAGCCGTTCATAAGGCTCTACAGGAAATTTTGAATCAATTGGAATTAATACATCGTCCGGCAATTTAACCGCGTATTCAACAACTTCCCCATCTTCTTTGATATGAGCATTGGATATAAATTGTTCGGGCGCCAACATTTGAGAGAGCAGGGAGCCCAATTGAACTTCGCCCCATGTGCCACGTGTTTTGACGTTTGTTAAAATTCTTTTTAAACCACCTACATCATTGGCTAGATTTTGCATTTCGCCCAAGCCTTTATGAACTTGCTCTAATCGTTCAGATACTTGTGCAAAGGATTCCCCTAGGCGCGTTTCTAAGGTTGTGTGCAATTTTTCATCTACCGTTGCTCGCATAACTTCCAGACGTTGTTCTATAGACTGGCGAATAGAATCATTAAATCTTATTAGATTTTCAGCCAATTCTTCCCGTAAGTCTTTTGCATCAGCACGCATCATCCTTTCCAAATGTTCCAAGGATTCTGTGCCGGCAACACCCTGCACGGATTTTGTCTTAAAAAACAAAGTCAAAGCAAGGATCAATATCAAGATCAATAAAGATAAAATTGCATATTCAACAGGCTGCATATATTTTTTCTTTCATTTTATTTTAAATTAGTCTAACATAAAAAAACGAAAAAGGAAATAATTATGCAAAAAATATGTAATTTTATTTTAGCAATACTGAAATGGCCATTGGCTTTGTTTATGGTGTATGCTTTTTTGCCTACCTTGAATGCTGATATTCAAATGGTGCAACAAACATTTAATTCAGAATTTTTTATGAATTTTGTTTTCCCTTTGATAGGGATGATATGTCTTTGGTTCTTTATTCCGGGAATGTCTGGAGCACATTTGTCTATTTTTGAGCATGAATTAACGCATATGTTGGCGGCCATACTAACATTTCATAGACCAATGTCCATGAAAATTGAAGTAGATAGAGGTGGTTCTTTTGGGTATTATGGCCGAGGAAATTGGTTTATTACTTTAGCTCCTTATTTTATTCCAACTTTTCCTGTATGTATTATTATTTTTGGGATAATTTGGCGCCATTTCCATGGTGAAATGCCTTCCTTTTTAATCCCTGTGTTGGGATTGATGTTTGGTTATCATTTGGCCTCTAATTTTAGTCAAATTCATACAGAACAGAGTGATTTCCCCAAAGCAGGCTGGTTGTTTTCCATTCTATTTTTGCCAACTGCGAACTTAATAGTATTTGCATTAGTGTGGGCCTTTGCGGTCAAAGAATGGGCCGGCATTTCGGGGTGGAGTGCCATATGGATAAAAAATTTACAGGAGTTTTCTGAAACTTTTTTAAATAATTATCTTGCAATTCGTTCGTGAATTTGTTATAATCATGTCATCGGAGCGTAGCTCAGCCTGGTAGAGTACTTGCTTTGGGAGCAAGGTGTCGCTGGTCCGAATCCAGTCGCTCCGACCAATTTAATACATTGATTTTTCAAGGATTTTTTATTCAGAATTTAATTTGACCATCATTGAGAATTTTTAAGAAGTCATTTTCAAAATCATTATGAGTACTATTTTCTAGCATC
>CAJOPC010000053.1 GCA_905236245.1 uncultured Alphaproteobacteria bacterium | reverse complement strand
TCAATTTATCTCCCAACATACTGATAGCAATAACACCAGCCCCGTTTTCTAAACCAGTTCGTTTAGTATATTTGTCTTCTCGACACTCGGCTAAAACATCCAGCAAATCATCGGCTTTTTCATAGGCCTGTTGTACTTGTTCTTGTGTCCAACGGGATCCGACAATAGCCATCCCTTCATTCTTAAATACGGCTTCTGTAAATGGTCTCATAGTATTTTCCTTTCATTATTTATCTATACTTTTTCTATGTCAAACACGACAGTTGAATCTCCCAATTCTTCCTTTTTTCCATTGTTTTCAGCCTCGACGAAACTGGTTGCCAATACCTGTTCGGTAATATAGGCAGCATGTTCTGCCAACGCCTCTTTCACCAAAGCAGATTCACTAGTCCAAGTTAAACTGATACGATCGGACACATCTAGGCCTTTATCTTTGCGGAGTTGTTGCACCATACGCACAAAGTCACGGGCCACACCTTCACGTTCCAACTCAGGCAACACAGTCACATCCAATTGAACAACGGCCGTATTATCTGGCAATGGTTGACCTTTGAAACCTTCCTTCATATTCAGGCGCAATTCAAATTCATCAGCGTTTAATGTTTGGCCCGCAATCGCCAATGTACCATCTGGGTTGACAGCCCATTGATTTTGCTTGCTGGCCGCCATAATCGCACCCATGGCGGGTCCTAAGCGTTTACCGATTAGCGGTGTTTTTAAATACAAGAATTTATCTGCCACAGCAGTCACATCTGTATTGAACACAACATCCTTCACATTGACTTCGTCCTTTAACACATCTACGAAGTCTGCTAAAGTATCTGTTTGTTCACCTGCAACTGTCATCTTTGAAAGTGGCAAGCGGTTACGCAAGTGATTTTCCTCACGAATAGCTTTCGCCGTGGAAGAAATTGCCCGCACAAAGTCCATTTGCTCAATCAATTTGGACTCATCAGCCAACGCATCCACATTAGGCCAATCCGCCAAGTGCACAGATTTTTCACCGGTTAATCCACGATAAACTGTATCTGTCAAGAATGGCATCAATGGCGCCATAATCTTGGCCAATGTGACCAACACTGTATACAATGTATCAAATGCCTGTTGATCCGTTCCATCCCAGAAGCGTTCACGTGAACGACGAATGTACCAGTTATTCAAAATATCCAAAAAGTCTGCCAAATTATCAGCAGCAGCCGGCATATCATAATCCAACATTTCGGCTTTTACTTTATGTGTTAAATTCTTTAATTTACCCAAAATATAACGATCCAACACATCTGTTGAGGAAGTCGTTATATTAGCTTTCACACCTTCTGCATTTGCATATAAACAGAAGAAGTAATAAGCATTCCAAAATGGCAACACGGCTTTTCGCATCGCTTTGGAAACTTCTTTCCCCTCATAATCCATGCACACATTACCACCATGCACCACAGAGGAAGAAAGCAAGAACCAACGCATTGCATCAGAGCCCGATTGATTCAAAATAATGTATGGATCCGGATAGTTGCCCAATTTCTTGGACATTTTCACACCACCTTCGGCCATAATCAAACCCGTCACCATACAATGTTTAAAGGCCGGTTTATGATGCAAAGCAGTTCCCAATACGTGCAACGAATAGAACCAACCACGTGTCTGATCAATTCCTTCCACAATAAAATCAGCGGGGAAATTCGTATCAAACCACTCTTTTCTTTCAAATGGGTAATGCACCTGTCCCTCTGGCATAGAACCAGATTCAAACCAACAATCAAACACATCCGGGACACGGCGCATCATAGACTCACCTGTTGGATCATCTGGGTTTGGATAAACCACTTGATCAATAGCTGGCCGATGTAAATCCGTTACTTTACAACCTGTTTTTTCCTCAATTTCTGCAACAGAGCCAAACACGTCCGTCCGTGGATATTTTGGATTATCCGATTGCCATACAGGAATTGGAGCACCCCAATAACGCGTTCTAGAAATAGACCATTCGCGAGCACCTTCTAACCACTTACCAAAACGACCATCCTTGATATGTTCTGGCGTCCATGTGATTGTTTGATTTAAACGACATAATTCCTCGCGGAATTTAGGCACATCCACAAACCATCCAGACATCGCTTTATAAATAAGCGGCGTATCCGTACGCCAACAATGCGGATATGTGTGAGTGATTTGCTCTTTTTTCACCAACAAATGATTTTCTTTTAAATAATTCATCACATATTCATTGGCATCAAAAACCTGCTTTCCTTGAACCTCCGGCACTTCCGCAGTAAAGCATCCTGCTTCATCCACTGGACACACAATTGGGAAATGAGGATCATGCGTACGACACACAGCAAAGTCATCAGCACCGAAACCTGGCGCGATATGAACCATACCGGTACCATCTTCTGTAGACACGAAATCACCCGCCAAAATTTTGAAACAACCTTTTTCTTTTAAAGAGGCAAAATGCGGGAACATCGGTTCATAGGACATGCCCACCAATTCAGATCCCTTCATGGTGGCTACTTGTGTAGCATTTTCCAACTGTTTTGCATATTTGCCTTTTAAACCTTCTGCCAACACATATTTTTCACCATTTTCTTCCATCACTGCATAATCAATATCAGCGCCGACAGCAATCATTTGGTTGGAAAACAAAGTCCAAGGTGTTGTCGTCCACACCAACAAATGCATACCATTTTCTAATTTAAACATAACCGTAATAGCGGTATCTACTTTATCACGATAACAACCTGGTTGATTCACCTCAAAGTTGGAAAGTACTGTCTGAGCCGCCCAAGAATATGGCTGCACACGATAATCTTGATAAATTAAACCTTTATCGTACAATGCCTTAAAATTTTGAATCACAGATTCCATAAATGGCAAATCCATAGTGCGATATTCCAAACTTGGATCAATCCAACGACCTAAACGATGAAACAAGCTCACAAATTCACCAGAATATTTTAAAACAGATTCTTTGCAGAAATTATTAAACTTTTCCACACCATATTCTTCGATGGCTTTATGTCCAGAAACACCCAAAGCTTTTTCGGCATTCATTTCGGCTGGCAATCCATGACAATCCCAACCAAAAGGGCGTTCCACTTTTTTACCCAACATTGTTTGGAAACGAGCCACAGCATCTTTCACATAAGCCACAAAAATATGGCCATAGTGTGGCTGACCATTCGCAAATGGAGGGCCATCATAAAACACAAACTCGTCCCCATTTTTGCGAGCATCTTTGACCGATTCAAAAATCTTATTTTCGTCCCAAATTCGTAAAATGTCCTCTTCCATTTGAGGGAAGTTCATCTTTGGGTTTAATTCGGGATAGTATTTTTGTTTATCAGTCATAATTTTTCCTTTCTAAAAAATAGGACTCTATTATGCCAAAAAATTAAACAAAAATCAAGTACTTTTAAACCAAAGAAAGCGTGGTTGTTTCTTCGTCTGCTGCAATTTGCACAGATAAGTTGGATTGCACTGCCACCTCGTGCAACCACAAAGCCATGACCCACTTTGGATCACATGGCACAGGGCTTCCCATCAAAGCTTGGAAATAACCGGGATCATGATGTAAATGATCTCCCTTTATCGTCAATTGATTTTGAACCAATTTTATATGACCTTCAACACCTAATAATTCTAAACCAACTGCGATCAATGCTAAATGATTTCTATTAGATGGCTCCCCTTTAAAATCGACCTTGATTGCCAAGGTAGCCAAATAGCGCTCAACCAACGCACGATCGATAGATTTTGTTTCCGCCCCAAATAAAGCTCGAAAAAAATTCAATCTGGCCGTTAATTGGTGAGAACTTGTTTCCAATAATTCAACAGAATCCCCTAAAAAAGAGGAATCCATTTTTATCAAATCCAATGTATTAGCCACAGCACCCACCGCCCCAGCTAAATCATGGCTCATACGCACAACAATAGCCTCTGTCAATGTCATTTTTTACCGCGTCCTTTTTTAATAACTTGGCCGAACAAATCCGGCCCATCAACCCAATGAGCTCCCGCAGACTCTAAAGCTTGTTTCTTTTTTTCAATAATATCGGCAAATTTAACCGTTTGCATGCCCAACAATGGACGTTTGTCAGAACGCTCCAAAGCCTTACCCGGAATATAAACCCACAAGGGCTTTTTATCCTTTTGTTTTTTATAAAAATCGGCCAATTCATATTCTAACTCACCATGCACTTGACCAATCACTAAAATTTGTTGAGTCCGACCATCCGCCAACAAAGCTTTTACTGGCGGAACAAAAGAAGTTCCAATTAAGTGATCTGCACCCAAAGAAACACAATAAGATAATCCTTGTTTGCGTTCAGCCAACTGACGAGCCGCCTCCCACATCAAAGAAGAAGATCGTCCAACTAAACCAATATCACCTTTTAAGAAAAGCTGTGCCGGAATTGTTCCCACAATCGTCTGGCCTAAAGCGCCAATTCCCATAGATGAAGGTCCCAACAAACAAACTTTAGCTTCGTTCGCAAGCGCTTTCATTTTTAAAGCATCATGCATCGATACATTTTCGGTGCCGCATACGATCATTTTGATTCCAGCCCGAATTGCTTCTGTCACATCCGCCAAGGCATGCAGCGGCGTTGAAAAAATCACACTGACATCCGGTTTCGTTTTGCTAACCGCCTCTGCAACTGTTTTGAACACAGGAACTCCCAAAAACTTACGAACATTTTTATCTTCACTCGTTCCTGCAACAATACAACTTCCATAGGCCAAAGCTAGTTCGGCATGAACAGCCCCTGTCCGACTTGTCATTCCTTGGCATAAAATACGTGTTTCCTTCGTCGGCAAAAAAAACATCAGTTTTTCTCCTTCACTTTTTTAATCACAGCCCGCACAGCTTCATCCATCTTTGTTTGCACAATAAATGGCAACTTAGATTCAAACAACAATCTTTGTCCTATATCGGCATTTGTTCCATCCATCCGAACGACAAGTGGCAAGCCGATAACCATTTCTGGAGAAGCAGAAATCAAACCTTCTGCAATTAAATCACAACGTGTAATACAACCAAAAATATTGACCAATATTGCATCGACATTTGGTTCAGACAAAACTAATCGCAAAGCCTTAACAATAACATCTTTAGATGGTTCTGTGCCAACATCCAACAAAGCTGCAACCCTACCCCCTTTTCGTTGAACCAGGTCAATTGTTGCCCAACCCAAACCAATACCATTTGTAATACAGGCAATATTTCCTTTTAATCCGACATATCGGAAACCATTTTTACGCGCCAATCTTTCCCGCTCTTTTCCAATACGAGATTCAATCAATGGTAATAATTCTGGAAATCTAGACACATTATTTGGATCAAACACCAATCGACCGTCCACCACTTTTAAATGTGTTCCTTTTTCCAAAATAATAGGCGAAAGCTCTAATGCAACCGCGCCATAAAATTCAAACAACTGATGAGCTTTTTCAAACAAAGTCAGCATGTCCTTTGGTTCGATCGGCAATTTTGCACAAAGCTTTTTAGCCGCCTTTTCTAACTGCTCCAAACTTATCTCAGAATCAAAGCTAAATTCAACAGGGCTTGCCCCTTCTGGTTCAACCCGCAACACTTTGCATTGTTTTTCAAAATTCACACGAAAAATCAAACGACCGACGACAACAAAATCTTGAGCTGCTTGTTCCACATAAACTTTTTGAATATCTACCAATGGACCGAGCTCTGCCAACCAATCCGGCTGTTTCATCAATAATTGAGAAGCAGCTTCTTCGGCCTCTTTTGGTGTCGCCACGCAAAAACATCCGTTTGTTTTATATCCTAATGGTAAAACCACTCCATAACATGGATTATATCCAAAAATTTGTGCCTTTACAGTAAAAGGACCTTTTTTTAACTTAGTCGCTATTTCTTTAACTTCTTTCGGAGTATAGGCAACATGCCCATTTAAAACAGGCAAGCCAGCTTTTTTAAAAATTCGCTTAACATGATACTCTTGTAATTCCATTAAAGGTCTCCCTACCTGGAGTATTATTTTGCCACAAAAAAACTATAAGTGCAAGAAAATTATACCTGTTTTATTTCCAAAATACCCGGTATTTGCGAAAAAGACGTCAATGTGTTCGGATGAATCATATAGCGCCCTGGCAAAGATATTTCAACTTCATTATCCTGACTTGTTAAAATAATAAAGACACGACTTTTACCCGGCCCATCAGATTTTAACGCCTCCTGTATGGCCGCGACACACTCTTTACTCCCGTCGATTTTCAAAATAAGTGTTGATGCTGTTTTACTCATCATCTCGCTTAAAAATTCAACACCAACAATGCGCAAACTGATTTGTTCTTCCCCCTCACGCTTTTCAGCTTGAACTGTGAATAAGAGTGGCTGATTAGAATGTAATTTTTCACGATTAGCCTCTAACACATCCGAGAAACAAATCGCTTCATAACTGCCCGATTTATCACTGGCCGCCACAAAGGCAAAACGATTCCCCTTTTGGCTGATACGTTCGCGAACGTCCGACACAATACCTGCCAACTGTCCTCTAAATGCGCCAGTTGCTTTTACCATATTTGGGATATCAGCATAATCGACAACGCGCATACGTTCCAACACAGATTCAAACGAATCCAACGGATGAGCGGACAAATAAAATCCCAAAGCTTCTTTTTCATGTTCCAATTTTTCTATTTGCGGCCATTCCGGACATTTTTGTAATTTTAATTTATTAGCACTTGTGTCCGATCCGAAAAGCCCCATTTGCGCGCTATTTCTAGCTTTTGTTTGTTCCGCCGCATAAGCAACCATCTTTTCCACATTATTGAACAAATAGGCACGATTTGGCTCTAAACACTCAAAGGCCCCCGACTTTGCCAAATTTTCCACATATCTTTTGTTCAACGCAGAAACATCCACACGACGCAAAAAATCTTCAATTGATTTAAACGGACCATTTTTTTCACGCTCTTCCACAACAGCTTTCATACCTGCTTCACCAACATTTTTCACGGCAGATAAAGCATAACGAACGGCACCATCTTCCACGGTAAAATCCACCCCGGATTTATTGATATGGGGAAGTAAAACCTTAAAGCCATCTTGTTGCAAATCATTCTTGAAAAAAGCCAATTTATCAGTATTGATTTTATCAAGCGTCATGGTTGCCGCCATAAATTCCACCGGATAATGTGCCTTCAAATAAGCTGTTTGATAGGCAATAAAAGCATAAGCCGCAGCATGAGCTTTGTTAAACCCGTATTCGGCAAACTTTGCCATTTTATCAAAGACCTTTTCAGCAACCTTTTCATCTACACCTTTGGCCTTTGCGCCTTTAATAAATTTTTCTCGTTCTGGCGGCAATAATTCGGCCTTTTTCTTACCCATAATACGACGCAGCAAATCCGCGCCACCCAAGGTAAAATCAGCCATCACCCGCGAAATCTGCATCACCTGTTCTTGATAAATCATAATGCCATATGTTTCTTTTAAAATCGGCTCTAACATCGGATGCATATAATCAGGTTTTTCCTCGCCTTTTTTCACTTTAATATAGGTCGGAATTGAATCCATCGGCCCCGGGCGATAAAGCGATACTAACGCGACGATGTCTTCAATTTTATCGGGTTGCATATCGTGTAAGATTTTTTTCATACCTGTCGATTCTAGCTGGAACACACCTGTTGTATCCGCCCGACGCAACAACTCAAAAGTCTTTTCATCATCCAATGGAATATGGTCAATATCCACCTCAATTCCTTTGAGCTTAATTAAATCTAACGCCTTTTTAATTGTGGTCAAAGTTTTAAGTCCTAAAAAGTCAAATTTGATTAAACTTGCCTCTTCCACATATTTCATGTCAAATTGCGTCACGGGCATATCGGATGACGGATCTTTATACACCGGCACAATTTCATCCAGCGGTTTGTTACCAATCACGACACCCGCCGCATGTGTAGAAGTATTACGATACAAACCTTCCAACTTGACAGCAATTTCAAACAAATATTTAACAGCTTCGTCTTTTTCAATTTCTTCCTTGATTCTTGGCTCCTGTTCGAAAGCTTTTTCCAACGTCATTTTAGGATCCGCCGGAATCAATTTAGATAATCGATCCACCACAGGATACGGGATTTGCAAAACACGTCCCACATCACGAATCACAGCTTTTGCTTGCAACTTACCAAAAGTAATAATTTGTGCCACATGGTCAAAGCCATAATGATTTTGCACATATTCAATCGTCTTTTCACGTTTTTCCTGGCAAAAATCCACGTCAATATCAGGCATATTTACGCGTTCAGGATTCAAGAAACGTTCAAACACTAAATCAAATCGCAAAGGATCAATATCTGTAATTGTCAAACACCAAGCCACCACAGATCCAGCTCCAGAACCACGACCGGGGCCAACAGGCACTCCATGACTTTTCGACCATTGAATAAAATCTGCCACAATCAAGAAATATCCAGGGAATCCCATTTGCTTGATGATACCGAGTTCGAACTCCATTTGTTTATGATATTTTTCGACATCTTCTGGAGATCGACCTTCCATCCGTTTTTTAAAGCCTGCTTCAGCCATCTCCGCCAACACTTCATCCTCCGTTTTACCTTGGCAATCATAGTTTGGAAAAGCCGGCTTTTTCTTGTCCGCCATAAAAGCGCAACGCTTCGCAATTTGAACTGTATTTTGCAAAGCTTCAGGGATATCAGCAAACAACTGACACATTTCTTCCTCTGTTTTCAAATAATGTTCGGGCGTTACACGACGACGATTTTGCTCGGCGACAAAAGTCTTTTCGGCAATACAAAGCAATGCATCATGTGCTTCATACATATCCGGTGTTAAAAAATATGCATCATTGGTGGCGACAAGCGGAATATTATATTTGTATGCCAAATCAATAAAACCCTGCTCTGTGTTTTGTTCTTGCTCAGTTCCATGGCGTTGCAATTCGATATAAAGGCGATTCGGATAAGCTTTTTGCAATTTTTCCGTAATCTTTTCTGCCCACTCTTTTTGACCATTTAAAAGGGGACGTCCTAACAATCCTTCAACCCCACAAGTCAAAAGCAACAACCCTTCTGTATGTTCCAAAATTTCCTCAAAGGTCAAGTGCGGTGTTCCTTGCTTTGTCGAATCCATGTAGTATTTTGAAAAGTATTTCAACAGGTTTTTATAACCTGTCTCATTTTGAACCAAAAAAACGACCTTATCGAAAGTATCCGCTTCATCCGAAAATTGATTCTTATTTTTCTTTGGAGACTTCACCAACAGCTGCGTTCCCAAAATAGGTTGAACACCTTTTGGGGGCATTTCATGCATCATAGCCATTGCACCACAAATGTTGCCAGTATCTGTTGCCGCTATGGCCGGCATATTATGCTCCGCCGCCCATGCCGCCAATTTCGGCATCTTAATCGCTCCTTCCAAAAGCGAGTAAGCAGTATGCACATGTAAATGGATGAATTTAGGCTCTAACATTTGATATCCTTTAACTAGACAAAAGCATACCAGATTTTGCCCTAAAAATCAAGGATAAAAACACTCCAAAACCGAATCAAATTCAGCCCTTATTATTCCAAACACTCATCAGCGCCATCTACACCAGTGCCAGGGGATATAGTGCCATCACAACAACGATAATTACATCCATAATAAAATTTTTCCATGCAATAAGGCTTTTGCCCCGCAGCACAGCAAATAGAAATAAAATCCGTTGTAGCTGGAAATACATTTTCAAAAGGACCATACAGAGTTGAACCAGGAGGACAGCAAAACATCCAACTCGCATTCAAACAATTTCCTTCTTCATCTGCATGACCACAAGCAAGCGTGCCATCACAGCATTGTTTACCCCATGGAGGAACATAAACCGATGTTCCGCTTGGACAACAATACTCTAATGACGGATCACAACACTGCAGCTCTCCCGTACTAGAATCATGTTTACATACATTATCTCCTTGGCAACAATAATCTCCACATTGCTTCTCTGCGGCGCACGTCTCCTTTTCTGAATCGCTATCTTTCCCATTAATATGCACATTGATAGAATCGACGCCTGTGCCACGATAGATGGAAGCCTTACGACTTTTACCACCTCCACCAAAAGCAAAAACAGAGGTTGCCACTATAATCACCAGTCCAAATAATAAAATCTTACGCATCGTATTTCCTTTCGGCAAAACAGTTCCTTTATACACAGTTTATCGCGGAACCCTCAGTATTGTCAAGGGGAAACTTATCCCCTTTAAACGAAAACAAATGCTTCAATCCGACGCGTAACATTTCCCCAGGTGCGATCCAAATCATACTCCGGAGAACGCTTACCTTTTAATTTGGTATAAAAATTCATAGCCTGTTCATTCCCTTTCAAGGCATGTAGGAAAAATGGCTTACCTCCTATGGATTGTTGAAACGCTTTTAACAGTGCAGTTCCCGCCCCGTGTCTTTGAAAATCCGGATCAATATACAAACTTTGCACAACATATTCATAGGGGATTTGTGGCTCTTCCACATTTTTAAAACCATCTAAATAACCCACAACGTATCCCTTTTCTTCCACCACTAAAAAGGTATTTTTTGGATCTTCAATCTTTTCACGAAACCGTTCTACGCGCCGATCTGTCACCTGCCATTTTTCCAAAAAATCATCGGGAATAAGTCCTTTATAGGCGGTATGCCACCCTATCACATTAATTTCAGCTACACGCCGAGCATCTTCTGATTTTGCTTTCCGAATAATCATCTAATCTCCTTTATTCCGCAATGGGGTTTTATTTGCCTAAAGCAGTAATATAGCTATTGAACCATAGCGCAAATATCATAAACACAGAAACAAAAGTTATTGTTCCCAAAAAGAATGTCTGGATATTAGAATCATACTGACTTTTTACGTACTGGACTGGCACATATTGTTCAATTGCATCCAATAAAGAACGCCGATCTTTATCCGAAAAGTATTTTAAATTTACCCAACATGTCTCTTGCTTTGATTCAATTTTTAAATAAAGATTCAGGCCTACATTTTTCCCCCGTTGAAATCGAGGGGTTAAACTTATTTCTTGAATTTGATGCCATAAAAATCTTTGGCCTTCATGTTCAATAAAAAACGCATCAATAGTAATATAGGGGCTCGATGTTGAAAGATACCTTTTGCCCAAAAATAAAATTGCAAAAATAAAAAATGACAATATGAAACACAAATTCATCAAGCATGATTGTAAAAGATAAATGACCAATCCGCCCATTAAAACACACCATAACAGCATAAATGACAATACGCTTTTACTTTCATAAAAATCACGTCTCATTTAATCTCCACGATTTTACCGTCCACCACAGAAATACGGCGATCCATTTTGGCTGCTAACTCTGGGTTGTGTGTAGCAAGCAATGCCGACAACCCTGTTTCTCGCACAATCTTTAAGAAAGTATCAAAAACTTCATCTGCCGTTTTAGGATCCAAATTACCCGTTGGCTCATCTGCTAACAACAAAGCTGGCCGATTCGCAAGTGCACGTGCTATTGCCACACGTTGTTGTTCCCCGCCAGACAACTGTCCTGCGCGGTGCGTCAAGCGATGTGCAAGGCCAACTGTCTTTAACAATTCTTTGGCCCTTTCTTTGGCCTCTTTTTCTTTTACGCCCGCAATCAATTGCGGCATCATCACATTTTC
>CAJOPC010000052.1 GCA_905236245.1 uncultured Alphaproteobacteria bacterium | reverse complement strand
CTCATAACCTAACGAAAGGAATTATACAATGACTAAAACTGAAAATCAACAAAAAAAGAAAATGATCCATTTGTTTCAAAAATGTGGACAGTCAAAGGATTGTTACTATGCATATCAACTGATGGATACCGATGAGCAACGCTTTATTGAGCATGTTCTGACAACGATTAACGCTAAAGGTTATATGCCTGCATAATGAAAGGAGAATAATATGACTCAAGAAGAATTTGAAGATATTGTCTATGAGACATGTAACCTTGCTGCAAATGGCATGTCGTACATGATACCTGATAAATGGCTGTACAACAATAGGCCTGGTACTATTGAAGTAGTATGGGATTGTTCAAACGATGTCTGGACAAAGTTGAACTTTATTCCAGACGATCCTAACCTAAAGTCCATTGAAAAATTGTTTCCTTCTGCTGATGCACAGAGCATTTATTGGTATGGACGTTATGAAGAGGATGTTTATCATGAGTTCTTTTATATAATCTGTGAAGCATATACTAAATATCAAGAACTGTTATTTTCTACATGTAGTCTTGATACTATTAAGGAAAATGTACTTGTTGAAAAACAAAATCCCAATGAACTTTTTCAACAAAATAATGGTGATCACCTTTATACCAGTCCTTGGTTCTTACTGGTCAATCCCAGAAAGGATGTCGTGGAATGGGCATTACAAAACTTTGAGTACAAATCACAACCAAAAGTTCAAGAGGGATTAGATTTGGTAGAAGATCGTCAAGCAATTCCTGAACTTAAAGAACTCATACTAAACACATTAGAATTAAAAGGAGAATAAAATGGCAAATTGTTGTTTAAATACTTTGACTATCCGTGGGGATGAAGAAACAATCAAAAAGTGTTTGGATCAGATTAAAAATGTAGATGAAGACGAATTTATTGATCTTAATAATATTGATCCTATGCCCAAAGAATTGAGCGAAGTTGAAGCATCGCCATTTCTGTTATGCGATGTAAAGATTCTTAGAAAAGAACTGTCAGGTGAGGAATTATCTGCTGAAGAAAAAGAACAATTAGATTCTGCACGCTTCAATGGTAAAAACAACAGAGAGAATGCACAAAAAGCATTACACTGTAAAGAAGTTTATGGTCGTTATTCTTGGTATGATTGGCATTTGGCTCATTGGGGTGTCAAAACCACTGCATATGATTCCACACTAGAATGGATAAAATACCACAAGAAAAATGAGTGTCGTATACGCTTTATTACGCCATGGGAACCACCTGTTAAGGCCATGATAAAACTGTCCAAACAATATCCTACGCTAACATTTAGGTTTAAAGCAGAAGAACCAGGAAATGAAATTGATTTCTCAGATGTTTGGCGTAATGGTGAGGGAAGAATACCAGCACCTACTAAACTACAGGAAGAAGCACTCGATTTGCTGCTAGAGTATTGCTTGGGAAATGAAAATTTGGAGGGTATAAAATTACCTTAAGATAATATAACCGAGCAAACTCTACAAAATGGCTTGACATTTTGGCCAAAAGCCGTATCCTAGCCGGCCGGAGGAGAAATGTCACACCGTCATTCCGGATTATATCTTCGTGGGCGATTGTTCTATGTACGGGCAAAAGTACCCCAATCTTTATTAGGACTCGCCAAATGTTATGACTTGATTTATTCACTGGGAACACCAGTTTATGAAGAAGCCATCGAGAGATACCATGTAGAGTTTGCTCATTTACAAGCATTTATAACTATTTTTAGGGATATTGTCATGAAAGTAAATGAACAAAAACAACTTATCTTAAACAAAGATGATGTGGACAAATTACTGCTCCACCGGTTAGAAGAGATCCAAACCTTTTTGGAAGATAATACAGATGAAATCAAATCTGGGGAAAGAACTGAGGCGGATATTATCCTGCAGTCCAAGGAAAAACGGGACGTAGATATCCGTAAACTAATGACTCGGATGTTGCTGGATTACCTAAAAGGTTTAATCGACAAAAGCAGTGCAAATATTACTTTAAGAACGGTGTATCACCAACTTAAAGAAAAAGAAATAGAACTGGGGTTGGTTCAAGCAGGGGAAAAGTTTAACTGGATAAAAGAGTTCACTACCCATATAAACCACCTCGACCAGTATGCAAAGAAATCTGTAAAAGCAATAAAAACAAATAGGCGTTATTTCCCAACAGACCCGAAAGTCATAACACTTTTACAGACATATGACACTGTGAAGACAAAGCAACGTATGAAGAATTCTATGGCATCGACCAGTTGGAAGAAGTTCTTTAAACGGTTTGCACAATTGAAAAAGAACATAAAAGGAACTTCAGATGCAAGAATTAGAGAGCATAAGAACTCATTAGATTTGGCATTTCTAATCATTGGTAAGGAAAATATCGAGGAGATTACTCGTCAAGATTGTCGTAGATTAAGCATGCAAATACATGGCATCAGAGCAAATTGGCGCAAGATTTTGACGAAACATAAGGATGCGACAATTAAAGATTTAACAACATCAAGTTCTTCCCGTGCCTTACAAAAAGCAACTATTCAAAAGCATTTACATGTGTTTAAAGAGTTTATGAGATATGCAGTTAAAGAAGAAATTATTGAGAATAGTTTGAATGAGTTTGTGGATATTCCTGTGGGTAAAGATCCTGCTCTGAGAGAACCATTCACAGAGGAGGAATTACATAAGATCTTTAATCCAAAAACTTATCCAACACCGAAACTCAGAACAAATTGTGCGAGGTTTTGGATACCTTTAATTGCTTTGTATCAAGGATGCAGACAAAATGAGATATGCCAATTAGACGTTACAGACATTGTTCGTGAACGAGGTATTCCGTGTATCAGTATTAATGATCGGGAAAAGGATAAATCTGTCAAAAACAAAGGATCAATTCGTGTTATCCCTATCCATCCAAAGTTGATACAAATGGGGTTCTTAGAGTATGTGGAATATCAAAGACGGGAAAACGAAAAGAAACTGTTTTGCACATTGAAACGACAGAAACGGGGTCTATACAATCGTTCAATTCAGGCATGGTTTGGACGATATTTGGATCAACTAGGCATTAGAGATAAGTCCAAGGTGTTCCATTCCTTCCGGCATACTTTTGAAACAAAGGCAGTGGATAAGCGTATACCTGCGGAATACCAGAATGCTATTTGCGGATGGACAGATCGTGGAATAGGACAACGAATTTATGCGCACAAGAAAGACATAAAGGTAATGCTAGAAGAAATTAGCAAAATTAGTTACCCTATCAATCGGGAACTGTCAGAGTTAAAGGCGTCTTTCATGGACAGTTATGTTGTGCGTCAATTGAGGGAAGCAAAAGCAAAAGGGCAAGTGTCTTTACCGGCATAGTTGGGTTTCTGTCACGGGGTGGTTGTTTTGGGTTAAATCAATAAAATGGACAGACGTCATGGATGTCATAGATATTATCCCAAACCACCCGTCCAGAAATGTTGATTGGACATATTTCTCCAAGAGTTATAACCTACAGATACTTTATTCTAAACCACCTGCAATGTCTTGTTGTATCAGGGCTACACAATGGGCTACACCTACTGGCTACAGAAAAATCGGAAAAAACAAGTTTGAAAAATCATCAACAAATTCAATATGCTGATTCAATTTTTTAACTTCCTCTCACCTGCGGCACCATGTTTTAAAGCCCTCAACGAAATGAGGGCTTTTTATTTTGTTTACAAGCATTTCGTCGAGTCCGATAGTACGAGCTTCAAAATTTCACGTTTTTTGGAAATTATCGGACTATCGAACAACTTTTCGGCATTCGCTGCTATATCCGCAATCTGAACCAATAAGTCTGTAAATTAGCAGACGTTTCTGCATTTGCTTTTTGTTGTTTATCCGTTATAGACACATTATCTCCTTTTTTATAGGGGCGAAGTCTCATTCTTTTTGTGCAGTCGTAACTTTTGGAGTTGGCTGTGCTGCCAACTTTTTAAATTCTTTTGTTGCTGCTAAATTAGGGGGGATGATCTTTGGATCAATGTCCTTAAAAAAATCGCCAGTTGCTAATTTCTGCGGTTTTAAGATAACTCCATTTTTATCAATAATACCCTTTTTTTCCATATCCGAATATGCACTGACCAAAACACCCAGCTCAAATGAGTTATATCGATCTATCTCATTATTTTGCAATCCGATTGGATCAATCCACATGTTTTCGGCCTCAAACAGGTAGTCCACAATTCTTTCTTTTTGTTCCTCATTATCACAATTTTCTGTGCATGCTCTATACAGTACACGAGTAATCGGAAAACAGCTTTCTAAAATCTCTTTTTTCCTGGCTTCAATTATACTTTTATCCCTTGGCATTTCTATTTCCTTTCAATTAATTCAAACTCTACATGAACATCCTAATTAAAAAGCTTACTGTTGTCAATAATTTTTCGCAATTTTTCCATCAATTCTTCTGTAATAGTGGTCCGATAATCGCAAAGCAGCGCGCACCATGTTTTAAAGCCCTCAATGAGATGAGGGCTTTTTCTTTTAACCGCAAGCCATTTGGCAAGTCCGATAGTCCGATTGTGAGGAATCACTAAATTTCCTCAATTATCGGACTTTTTTGTGTTGAAAAAGAATAAAATTTCATTTACAATCCTGTTGGATAATGATAATAAAAATAATGTTATCTTTTGGTTAGATACTGACGGTAATCGGAAAACAGTCGAAGGATTTTGTAATATGCCTGATGCGAGCCATGAAAAAGCTGCGCATATTGCCAGCTTAACAAAGGGAACTGTTAAAAGCCTAGCCGAATGGCGCAAGATTGCACATCCTTATGAAGTTTATCATAATCCTTGTGAGTTTCTTTCATCTAGATAAGAGTCCGCAATCTGTTTTTAATTTCTATAATCACAAAGCCGTGCCCACCAATTGTAAAGTCTCCTAAAGCGAAAGCTTTTGCTTGGGTGCCATATACTTTAAAATTTGAATGATTGCTGTTTTAAAAGCAGACTAAAAATCATGAACGGCGGGAGACTTTTGTCCATTTCTGGCAGTAGACAAGGCCGCTTTCATATTTTTTCTTTTTTTTGGAACTTTCTTGCGTGTATTGTTTTTTATTGCTGCGTAGGGGGTGACATAAGAGACGCCGATAGGATTGGTTAAGTTCTCCATATTCCCACAATATGCATAAAGAGCATCTCGTAAGTTGCTTCTATTCGCCTGATCTTTTTCTTTTGTTTTTTGGGCCAAAGAGAATATTTTACGAGCAGCTCTCCCTTTGAATAGATTTTTTAGGCTTAGGTTGGAAAAACTTATTCCGGAACAAAAAGCTGCAGAAATAGCTGCCATTGTCGTAAATATTCCAAGGGCTGTTTCTGCAGAAATCCAGGAGGACAATGGCATTATGGTCACAGTACTGCCTAGCATGGTACCAATTATAGATCCCGTAATCACAAAGAAGGGGCCTCCTATTTTAAAGCAGTCCTTTCTGAACTTGACTAGGGAATCAGTTAGCCTTGCTAAACGGCTGCGAGTTGCAATACTTAATCCAAGTTTTCTTGCCAGAATATCTTGATCTCTAGAGAATGTAAAATCATAGTTCGATAGTGTCATATTCTTTTTGATTCTTTTCACCACACTACGCAGAACGGTTTCTGTTGTTTCTTTTCTTTTTAAAGCGATTTTGGGTGGGGCAGGTATTATTTTTTTCTTTTCTTTTGAAAAATGTTTAACCAAGTTGTCCAATTTTCCCATATTGGCTTCACTTATTTCAGAAACTATGGCAGAGTTTGTCAGCCCATTGGCATTGGTTGCTTGTACATTTTTCAAACTTGTTGTAATGACGGATAAAACTTCGCCGGTTGATAGACATCTCATATAATCATTTAGGGCTAGTATGCCGCGTTGAACGGCAAGCAAGTAATCCGATGCTTCACCATTTTTTGTTTCCTCTTGGACGGCATCATTAAATTTTTCAGCAAATCCTTTCTTTGTTGACGCAAAATACCTTAAAACTTCAATTGGATTTTTGGGGTTTGGCAATCCATTCAAAATTTTATTCAAAACTCGACCAAGTTGTTTTTGCTCTTCTGGTGAGGGAGGAGCATCGGACATTGCTCCATTATCAAAAAGCCCCACATTATAATGAGTGTTATCAACTTTTTGAATTTTCATTTGGGCCCCATGTCTATCATGGTCAAAAGCACATCCGGAGAAGAGGTTTTCTAATTCTAATTGTAAATACGCTTTCGCAAAATGGTGTTTAAAGACAGCATCAGGGAAATCATTAAAATGCTCACCTTCAACTTTTTCTGTTTCCTTATATTTTTCTCCGAAAGAATTCCATTTTGCAACATGTAAAGTTGCCTGTATACCATCCTCTAAGTTTAAAACTTTTTCACTTCCATCATCATTGCAATAAATTTGTCGAGCCATCCTGTCTTGGCATTTTCCAACATCTAGATCTGTTTCTATATCTGACATTGTATTGGCTTTGTTGACAATTCCTTCAAATATGCGTGCAAAGGTTACGTATTTTTCCTCTTTTTTAGCCCTTAAAATTTTGCACATGAATAACATGCGCTCAAATTCAGCATTGGCACGATCCCTGGCATTTTCTCTTAATAAAGAATAGACACTTTTCCCGTCGGCTGATTCAACGGCTATAAAGTATGATCCTGCACCCTTAATTTCTCCTAATTCTTTTTGTTGATCCATGGGAACGCAACAATCATACAAGGCATATAACCCTCTACGTGTAGGTTGTGCAGATGAATGCTTCATCTTTTGCATTGTTTCCCGAATTTCATTGTCAGCCGCCGGAGAAGATCCAATAGCTTGGCCCAATTTAATGCCGGCGGGGCCCATATTTTCTAAAAACTCTTTTAAGGGTTCTCCTACGGAAAAGGATGTAGATGAATTTTGTTTTTTTTGAGCAGAAAGCATTGCCGCCAACAAAAATGGGCGATATTCTTCTTTGTACGAAGCAATAAAGGCGCCAACAATATCAATTAAAAATTGGCGATTTTTTACTTTTGGTGGAATAAGTTTTTCAATGGCATAAGAAAATAAATTTTCGGAATTTTGCCCACTGGATTTCAATACTTTTGTTAGAACGACTGTTCGATATTCAAGATCACTATTCCAAAACATAGTATGCAATTGATATAATTTATCGGCGCATTCACCAAAGTTTTTTGCCTCTCTTTGGGCTTTTTTGGCATAATATAGGTCTTTCTTTTTAACGCCGGAATCGACTTGTTCTAAAATATTGTCTTGAAGATAATTATATACGGCAGCAATATCATAATCATGTGTTAGAAAGTCCAAGATTGCATTTGGGGCTTTCGCTGTAGACAAGATTCCTTCCATAGTTGCTTCGGCAGCACTTTGTGCTGCGAGGTTAAACCTTCTTAATGACGCACGATTATTGCAATCGATGAGCTCGTTTATTCGCACACTTAATTTTCGTTTGGAAACAATTCGTTGAGAAAATTCATCCAAAATCTCTTTTGCCAAAGAAGAATCTAGTATCTTTTCAGGATAAACATCAATACCGGAGGAAAGAAAATGCGGAGTTAAAACTTCTTTTTCAACTTTTTCCATGTAGGCCGTTGTTCCGTCATCAGGTCCATATTTTTTTGCCAAAAGCGCAGCCGTTATTTGAATATATATTTGGCGAGTTTGGTATTCTGAAAAAGACTTGTCTGCTGTTAATAATGGTAGTAAAAGTGATAATTTCTTTTCGTCGTCATTTTCTGACATAATTCTTTTTATAATTAAAGTTTCCAAAAAATTCTTGATATAAAAATAATAATGGCGAAATGGTATTCCCTCTCTCCTGAATGAAACGAGTTCTTCTGTTGTCAGATTTGCGTAACAATGTTCGTTTAACAAGGTTTCTACAGGTAATAATGAAAATATCCGTTCGGTAGTCTCCCCATATGGTACATCAAAAGGTACCGGCTTTCCATTTTGATAGGGAACATAAAACTGCCGTTTTTTTTCATTTTTATCTAAGATAAAGCCAGGAAGTTCGCAACTATCGTATTCCAGAGGGTTAAAACAATAATGTTCAGGGAATTGAAATTCTTTTGAAGGTTTTGTGATAAGATCAATAAAAATGCGGGCATTTTCTAATAATTTTGGGTCAACATTCGGATTGTCTTCATATATTTTCTTGTAATCGCAGGTCTCCAAAATATCCTTTATCTTTTGTTCAAAGGGTACATCAGTGCATCTATATCTTCCATCTGGCCGTTGTTTAAAAGAATGCATACCGCAGATATAAATGCCGCTGGATTCCTTGGTATGATAATGATCCGTCAAGAGTATAGCTAGATTTTTGGGATTAAAGTCTCTTTGAAGGTTTTTGAGTGCCTCCTCATAGGAAAGGGCAATGTCGATAGGAGATTTTTTTGTGAGGGGATTTTCTGTTTCTTCTTCCGTTTCTTTATTCTTTGTTTGATACACAAAAGTTTGAGCAATTTTGAAATAGTCAATATTTGAACGAATAGGGGTTAGTGGTCTATCTTTTATGTCAATGCCTAAAAATCTTGATTGTTGAAGCAAATAACCGGTAATAGTTAGTGCGCGATTTTCCATAGTCATGTGTGGATCTTCTAGTGAGATCAATATTGGCCACATCTTAGAGGAATCCCCATCTGCTTCCTTTTCATTTTCCGCCAATATATTGAAGAATTTTTCAACTGCTCCCGGGTTGTATCCCGCTTTTTGCAACAATTTTACCGCAAAAATATCTGCCGCCGTTTCATTTGCTTTTCCCTGAACTCCTGGCAGCTCAATTCTGTCTAATATGTGCCCTAATTCATGGGCTAAAACAGCTGCTATATCATCTTCTGTAAATGTTTTATGCATTTTTTGATATGCATCGAATAGCTTGGGGCCAAAAATAAGCGAATAAGTATCTTTCGGATCGTAAACTAAATTTTTGTGAGAATCCGTTGCGATGCATGCATTATCAAAGCCGGACAAATAGAGGCTGATTTTTTTATCAATGTCAAGTGACTTTAATGTCTCGTCCGAATCAATCAAGCGATAGACAATGGCAGCAATGTACTCAAAAAGACTACGTTGTTCCAAAGATAATTTTTCATCATACTGATATGGTTGTATTTTCCCTTTGGTATCTTTCCATGTGCCATCTGCTATAGAGCGATTTTCCAACATTCCGGATTTTTCTAAATCTTCTGTGGTAACGGCTTTTATAGTTGTTTCAAGATTAGGCTTCTTTTTTGGATTTGTTGAAGGTCTAGATTTAATGACTTTATCATTTATTATTTTTTTTGCTAACAATATTTTGCTGTCGGATTTTTCCATCATAACCTCCAAAAGGGAACTTCATAACCCTATCATAACATACTTATGCAATTCTTACAAGCAAAATTGTTTCTTTTCTGTGCTGCCTGCATTTTTTGTGAAAAAAGTCATAGAAGTGGCGGTTGCCTTAAAAAATTTGTTTGACAATGAATATAAAAAACTTGTATAATCAAGGGAGAGGGGAAAAAGGACACAAGTATGAAGAGGTATTTTTCATTTTTTCTTTTTTCGATATGTGCGTTATTTAACGCTTCTTCATATGCAGCCGTTCACTGTAATAAGGGCTATATTGAATACAATGATCAATGCATTCAACAATTAAGTTGTAAAAATGGTGGCGAGCAAAATGGTCCCACATGTATGTGCCCAGAAGGTTGGACCGGTCAGTTGTGCCAAGAGGCTGTGTCTTGCCCATATAAAACAACTTCATGTGCAAACGGTTATCATGCAACAGGAAATACTTGTAAGACGGGAAATACCGTTGTTGTAGAATGTGCTGCAAATACATGTGAAGGATATTCTACAAGATGTTCGTTGGGATATGTTTCCACTGGGACATGTCAATCTGGAGCTACGAAGAAGTATCGTTGTAATGCCTGTGCGGCAGGATATGTGAAAT
>CAJOPC010000051.1 GCA_905236245.1 uncultured Alphaproteobacteria bacterium | reverse complement strand
GTTGTTAAAAGATTTAATTGCCCTTAAACACGAGGCGCAGATTTTTATGCTGCCGCAAACGGGCAAAAAAGCTGAAATGGGATTTGGCAGTACTTATTCGCCATTTAAATCACACGGCTTGGACTTTCAAGAGGTCCGCGTTTATCAACCTGGTGATGACATTCGTCAAATTGATTGGCATGTAACGGCAAAATACGGAAAACCTTTTACAAAGCTTTATACCGAAGAAAAAGAACGTACAATCTTTTTTGTTGTAGATTTGCGCGAAAATATGCATTTTGCTACCCATGGTGATTTTAAACACGTTATTGCGGCTAGACTTGCGACATTTATGGCCTTTATTGCTGAACACCAACACGATAAAATCGGCTATCTTATTTTGACGGAAAACGGTCTTGTTTCTTCTGGGGATTTACATGAAGCAGATTTGGTTACACCATTTTTAAATGCCCTGACAAATCCTAAGGCCATGGGAAAAGATCCTTCATTTTCTATGGCGCTTAGACAACTAAATGCTTTATTGCCCACTGGTTCATTTTTATTTATTTTTTCAGACTTTTGTGATTGGACTGCCGACACAGCATCTTCTTTGGCGCCTCTAACCGAAAAAAGCACTGTTCTATTGGTTTCTATTTACGATATGTTAGAATCTATTTTGCCAAATGACAGCTTGCCTTTTTCAAATGGGCATGACAACCTTGTTATCCCTGCAAATAATGATAAAATGCGCCAAAAATATCATGAGGAATGGCTTCAAAAAATGAGCTTATTGGAAGCAGAAGCCCAAAAATACGGTTGGGGATTTTTATCAATCAAAACGGATGAAGATTACATCAAAAAATTAAGTCATTTTTGTTTTCAAGGAGTGATATCATGAATCCCAAAATAGATTTATCTGGTTTGCGTGATTTACACATTCCCCAAGATCCAGGTTTTTGGCCGCCCAGCAATAACCTTTGGATTGTGCTGGCATTATGCGTCGCTGGAATTATTTTTTTAATCATTGCTTTTCATTTGTGGCAAAAACGGCCAGTTGTTTATGCTATCAAACAATACAAAAAGATTTCTCAAAGCGCCTCGAACAATCAACTTTATTTAAAACAGGTTTCACAACTCCTTAGGCAAGTTTCTATCGCTGTCTACGGTCGAGCCAAAATTGCACCTTTAAGCGATCAAAAATGGCAGGATTTTTTGCTAAATGTGGCTCCGGGAATTTTAACAAAGGAAATCGCACACCTGATTTCTTTTGCGCCCTATCAAACAAATGTTCCGGTTGTTCCACATGAAAAATTAAATCGACTTGTTCCTTTATGGATCAAGAAAGTCTTTAAAAACAAAAATTCCTCTTGACATTTACAGAAAAAAAGAATAGAATAGCGTCAGTTTTAACTTTTAGAAAAGGCAATAACTATGGCAAAAAAGAACGTTAAAAATGAGATTCGTCTTGTAAGTACCGAAGGAACAGGGTATTTTTACATTACCAAAAAGAATCCAAAAACTCATACAGAAAAAATGAAAGTGCGCAAATATGATCGTAAAGCACGCAAACATGTTGAGTTCACAGAAAAACCCATCAAGTAATTGATGTATTATTTTAAAAAGCTCTCGAATTTCCGAGAGCTTTTTTTGTTTCCTTACAAAGTGATTAGCCAGTTTTTTCCGTTAAATCTTGCAAAATATATCCACGGCCCCACACGGTCGTAATATAATCTTCGCCACCAGACAATTCTTTAATTTTCGAACGAATCTTACAAAAGAACACATCAATAATCTTGACTTCCGGCTCATCCATACCGCCATACAAATGATTTAAAAATTGTTCTTTGCTGACAGTCGATCCTTTTTTCAAAGCCAACAACTCAATTAAAGCATATTCTTTTCCTGTCAACGGTAACACATTGCCATCAACCGTCACAATTTTGGTATCCAAATTGATTGCCATCTTTCCAACACGCACAACAGGTTCGGCATGGCCCTTACTGCGGCGCACAATAGCATTGACGCGAGCAACCAATTCCTCTGCGTTAAATGGCTTAGTTAAATAATCATCCGCACCTGCAGACAAGCATTCAACCTTTTTATTCGGCAACAACATAGCGGACAAGACCAATATCGGCGTTGCAATACCATATGACCGAATTTGTTTCAATACATCTGCTCCGGTCATATCCGGTAACATTAAATCCAATATAATCAAATCATATTCGTATACTTTTAATAATTCCAAGCCATCTTTTGCCAACAACGCAGACTCGACAACCATCCCCGCATGTTTTAGCAGCGTTGTCACATTCAAATTCATTGCTTTATCATCTTCAATGAGTAAGATCCGCATAAAATCTCCTTTTTTCTTTTAACCATATATTAACTTTTTTTAAAAAGCAAGAACTTTCTCATCAAATGTTTACTTTTATATTCTTCTTATAAAAAAATAAAAAATCCCCAATTGCTTGGGGATTCAAAATTTTTAAAATTTTATTTTGCTTCTTGTGGCCAACCCACGCTTTGTGTGCGTTTATAATAGGTATCATCTACTGGTTGTTTACTATGATAAGCACAAGCTGTTGCCACAAAAACTGATACTACACACATAATCCATAATAATTTTTTCATGAATTGCCTCCTTAATATTTAGAACGGATTCGAGTTGTTCCATCAATTTCAACCAAAATCACATTGTCGCCTGGTCTCAAACCCAATTCGTTTGTTTGGACAACGGAAACAACATTGTTTGTACCACTTTTTTGAACCAAAAATTCATAAGCTGTATCTTTGGTCATGGCTTGTTCTGTTGCACTACCGATTGCAGCGCCGGCTAAAGCACCAACAGCAGCGCCACCAATAGCAAACAATGTACTACCTTTACCGCCACCCAAAGCGCTACCACCAACGCCACCTAAGGCACCACCGACACCAGCACCTACAAGGCCACCAGTTTCATTGCTGCCGGCAACATCAATCTGAGTCATGGAAACAATACGACCAACAGAGGTCCGTCCTTGACGTCCGATTTGAGCCCGGTCATAGGTTGTGTTTGTATCTCCAATACCACAAGCAGTTACTCCCAGCAAAGCCGTGGCCATACAAATAAGACATAATATCTTTTTCATTGCATTTCCTTTCAATATAAAATAAGATAACATGTATATTGGATATTATTTTTTTCGTTTTGTCAAATAGGAATTTATGATGTGGTCAAAATGTGTTAAATCTTTGTATAATTGGTCTATGCGCCTAATGTCCGGCAAAGGAGCAATCACTGCTCTATGTGCTTTATCATTTGCAGAAAGCTCCTTTTTCCCTATTCCTCCAGATGTTTTAATGATTCCGCTTGTTTTAAAACAACGCGACAAAGCCTTCCGCATTGCTTTTTTGTGCACATTGTTTAGCGTCATTGGTGGAGCTTTCGGGTATATCATAGGATGTGGTCTATATGATGTTTTTGCCGTTCCATTTTTAAATTATTTTGGATGGATGGAAGAATTTGAAACAGTCAAACAAGCTTACGTCCAATATGGTGCCTGGATTGTATTAGGTGCCGGCATTACCCCTTTCCCGTACAAATTAGTCACTATTGCCAGCGGCGTCATGCGCATGAATTTTGCTTTATTTATGGGGGTATCTGTCATAGGCCGAGGCATCCGATTTTTCCTAGTGGCAGGGGCTTTATATAAATGGGGCGAACCAATGCGCCGCTTTATAGAAAAAAATCTAAGCTGGCTCAGCATTTTATTTTTTATCCTGCTTGTAGGCGCCTTTTTCTTGGTAAAATTATTCTGATTTCTCTTGACTTTTTACCCTAAAATACTATATACTTTATGCTATCAAAAAGGAGCATAAAAAAATGAAATTGAAACCATTGTTAGATCGCGTTGTTATCAAGCGCGTTGAAGAAGAAAATAAAACTGCTGGCGGCATTATTATCCCAGATACAGCTAAGGAAAAACCATCACAAGGTCTTGTTGTGTCAATCGGACCCGGTGGCCGTGATGAAGCAGGACACGAAATTCCTATGACATTAAAAGTCGGTGATCGTGTATTATTCGGAAAATGGTCTGGCACAGAAGTAAAAATTGAAGGCGAAGACTTGGTTATTATGAAAGAATCCGAGGTCTTCGGGATTTTAGAATAAGGAGTTTGAAAAGATGAGTGCAAAAGAGATTAAATTTGGAACAGATGCCCGCGAAAAAATGTTGCGCGGTGTAGATTTGTTGGCGAATACAGTAAAAGTGACCTTGGGTCCAAAAGGCCGCAATGTTGTGCTTGGCAAAGCCTATGGCGCCCCTCGCATTACAAAAGATGGTGTTTCCGTAGCAAAAGAAATCGAGTTGGCAGATAAATTTGAAAATATGGGAGCCCAAATGGTGCGCGAAGTAGCCAGCCGCTCCAATGAGATTGCTGGTGATGGAACAACCACAGCAACCTTATTGGCTCAAACAATTATTCGTGAAGGATCTAAGGCTGTCGCAGCAGGCATGAATCCGATGGATTTAAAGCGCGGTATTGATATGGCAACAGAAGCCGTTATTGAAGATTTGAAAAAACGTTCTAAAGAAATTTCCACAAACGAAGAAATTGCCCAAGTTGGTACCATTTCGGCCAACGGAGATTCTTCTATCGGTGATTACATTGCCGAGGCTATTGAAAAGGTCGGCAAAGATGGTGTGATTACTGTTGAAGATGCCAAGGGCATGGAGACCGAATTAGAGGTTGTGGAAGGTATGCAATTCGATCGCGGTTATTTGTCTCCTTATTTTGTGACAAATGCCGAAAAGATGATTGCCGAATTGGATAATCCATACATTTTGATCAACGAATCTAAACTCAACAACTTGCAAGCTTTATTGCCTGTGTTGGAGGCCGTTGTTCAATCCGGTCGTCCTTTGCTAATTATTGCAGAAGATATTGAGGGCGAAGCATTGGCAACCTTAGTGGTAAACAAACTGCGCGGCGGATTGAAAGTTGCTGCGGTCAAAGCCCCTGGTTTTGGTGATCGTCGTAAAGCTATGTTAGAAGATATTGCTATCTTGACCAAAGGCCAAGTCATTTCTGCTGATTTAGGTATGAAGTTGGAAGATGTTCGTTTGGAAATGTTGGGCACAGCTAAAACCGTTACCATTACCAAAGACGATACGACCATCGTGGATGGTGCCGGTGATAAGAAAGATATTGAAGCTCGCTGTGCACAAATTCGCACACAAATCGAATCGGCCTCCAGCGATTACGATCGTGAAAAATTGGAAGAACGCTTGGGCAAGTTGTCTGGCGGCGTTGCCGTGATTAAAGTGGGTGGCGCTTCCGAGGTTGAAGTGAAAGAAAAGAAAGATCGCGTGGATGACGCTTTGCATGCTACACGCGCAGCTGTGAAAGAAGGTATTGTACCGGGTGGCGGCGTTGCGTTGCTGTATGCTACAAAAGCTTTGGACGGTTTAAAACCCGCCAATGACGATCAACGCGTCGGCATTGATATTATCCGTAAAACTTTGCAAGCGCCTGTGCGTCAGATTGCCGAAAATGCGGCCGTTGATGGTTCCGTTATTGTTGGCAAGTTGTTGGAAAAATATGATTTGACTCAAGGTTATGATGCGCGCAAGGGTGAATATACCGACATGATGAAGTCTGGTATTATTGACCCGACCAAAGTGGTGCGCATTGCTTTGGAAGGCGCTAGCTCCGTTGGTGGATTATTGATTACCACAGAAGCTATGGTGGCCGATAAGCCAGAGGAAAAATGCAGTTGCAACCATGGTGCCGATATGGGTGGTATGCCCGGCGGCATGGGTGGTATGTATTAAACCCAAGAAAACCTCAACGAAAGCGGTGCCATTCGGTGCCGCTTTTTTATTTTTTTATTGCGCATAAAGGGAAAACAAGTTAAACTATTCGTATGGCTAAAAAAGAAAAAAAGACTTCTGCTCCCAAAACGCTTCCCACAATGGAAGAGGTGTTGGCGTATTTGAAATCGCAATCTACACCCACCACAAAACGGGATGTGGCACGTGCTTTTCATATCAAGGGAAATGATAGAATCCACCTCAAAAAAATTCTAAAAGATTTAAAAGAAAAAAACGAAATTCAAGGTGGTAGCGGTGGCCGAAAAATCGGCATAACAGATGCCCTGCCTGAACGCGTGGTTGTGGAAATTACCGGACTGGATTCTATGGGCGATTTACTTGCGCGTCCGTTGGAATGGCCCGCCGATAAGCCTATGCCTCAGATTACAATTACGGCCGACAAATTAATTCCGCCTGCCGGAGTTGGCGATGTGGTGCAAGTTTCCGTAAAACCTATTGGCAATAAATTGTATGAAGGGGCGACTTTACGTCGCATGACCGCCGGTGAAAATCACATGGTCGGTATTTACGAGGACGGCTATGTCCATTCCGTAGATCGCCGGTTATCACGCGACTTTGAATTGGTGCATATCCCTCCCTCTATCAAATTACAAAACAAAGATATTGTGGTCGCAGATATTCCCATGGTGCGGGACAAAAATCCACGCGCAACTTTTATCAAAAAAATTGGGAATTTTGCCGAGGCTTTTGCACCCACTTTGATTGCGATTTATCAACATAGTTTACCCGTGGCCTTTACAGAAGCGACCGAAAAACAGGCACAAAATCTGAAAGTACCACCCGTAGATAAAACGCATGAAGATTTGCGCCAGATTCCTTTTGTGACAATAGACGGAGCGGATGCACGCGATTTCGACGATGCCGTTTGGGCAGAAGAAAACGCCGAAGGTTTTCATGTGATGGTGGCTATTGCAGATGTTGCCTGGTATGTGCATCCCGGCTCTGCATTGGATATGGACGCACGGTTGCGTGGAAATAGCACTTATTTCCCGGATCGCGTTTTACCCATGCTGCCATTTGAACTTTCTAATGGTGTGTGCTCACTCAATCCTAATGAAACACGCGCCGCAATGGTGTGTGAAGTATGGCTGAACAAACAAGGCAAAAAATTGCGGCATACTTTCCGCCGGGCATTAATTAAATCTGTGCGGCGTCTAACCTATCCCGAGGTGCAAGCGGCTTTGGATGGCAAAACACCCATTGCTGGTATGGAAAAAGAAATTGACACATTGAATCGAGTTTACCGTGTATTAGCAAAATTACGGAAAAATCGTGGTGTGTTGGAATTGGATGTCCCCGAACGTCAAGTGATTTTGGATAAGAAAGGCAAAGTGAAAGCCATTAAACTGCGCGAATCGTTGGACAGTATGAAGCTGATTGAAGAGCTGATGATTTTGGCCAATGTGGCGGCAGCAGAAACTTTGGAAAACGCGGATGTCCCAACCATGTATCGTGTGCATGATCGCCCGTCAGACGAGAAACGTGAACGCCTAAATACCTTTTTGCAAAGCTTACATTACAAAGGTGTGCGCGAAGATGCCTCGCCGAAAGACTTCAATGCTATTTTGACCAAAGCAGACGGCACAAAGCAAGATTATGCCATCAACGAATTTGTTTTACGCAGTCAATCACAGGCACAGTATTCACCCGAAAATATCGGACACTTTGGTTTGGCTTTATCGCATTATGCGCATTTCACTTCGCCAATTCGTCGCTATGCAGATGTGTTGGTGCACCGTGCCTTGATTAAGGCTTTGAACTTAGGCGCCGGCGCTTTAACAAGCGAAGAAGCGGATACTTTCGACAACATCGCCGAACATATTTCCGCCACGGAGCGTCAATCTGCAGCCGCGGAAATGGATGCAGTAGATCGCTATACCGCCAGCTTCTTGGCCGGCCATGAGGGCGAAGTATTTACAGGCCGTATTTCCAGTGTTACCGCTTTTGGTCTGTTCGTAGCTATTGACGAATATGGGGCTGACGGCTTTATTCCTTTCCGTTTAATGACAGGCGATTATTATGAATATGATGACGAAGCGCAACGTTTAGTTGGTCGTGGCTCAGGGAAAACCTTCCAAATGGGTGATACTATTCGTGTGATTTTAGTTGAATGCACACCAGAAACAGGCAGCATGATTTTCAAACCATTAAATAAGAAAATCCAATTTTCCACACGAAAAAACAAAAAGAAATAAAAAAATCCCCGCGTTTTGCGGGGAATTTTTTAAACCTTCTTGGCCTCTGCCAACGCCATCTCCTTGGCCGTCACATAGTCAAACTTACCCGTTCCAAGCAAAGGCGGCTCTTTTGTTGTAATAATACGCGTTGGCAAACCTAACTCTGTCATACCGACACGCTTAAACAATTCGATCAACCGTTCTTTTGTAATCTCTTTGCTTGTGGTAATTAAAACAATTTGTTCACCTTTCTTGTCATCGGGGATACTGACCGCCCCGCTGATAACATCCGGGAACTCTTTTGCAATGACCTGCTCTACCGCCAACAAAGAGACCATTTCGCCACCGATTTTGGCAAAGCGTTTACAGCGTCCTTTGATAAAGATAAAGCCATCTTCATCAACATCTACAATATCTCCGGTATCATACCAACCATCTTTAGGCGGATCCAACTTCAACGGATCATTATGGCGCATATAGCCCTTCATCACATTTGGACCTTTCAACCACAACTCGCCACCTTCTTTAATACCATCAACTGGCACCAATTTATATTCAATACCCGGCACCAAACGTCCCACGGAACCATTTTTTTGGTGCAAGAAAGTATTAACCGAAATAATCGGCGAGCATTCGGTTGCACCATATCCTTCGAACAAACGAACACCAAACTTTTCTTGCCATACTTTTCGAGTTTCATCTTTAATCTTTTCAGCACCACCCGCCACAATACGTAGTGTATTGAAATCATATGGATTAGCACAACGAGCGTATCCAGATAAAAATGTATCTGTCGAGAAGAAAATTGTTGCTTTACATCCCGCTGCAATTTCCGGAATAATCCGATAATGTAATGGTGTCGGATACAGGAATGTTTTTAATCCATATAAAAGTGGCAGGAACATACCAATTGTCAAACCAAATGAATGGAACATCGGCAAACAGTTCAACAAGACATCTTGCTTACTGACATCAAAACGCGACCACACTTGTAAACAGTTGGACAAGATATTTTTATGAGTCAAGAAAACAGCCTTTGGCAACCCTTCCGAACCGGAAGTAAATAACACTACTGCCGGATTATCTGGTGTAATTTTCATTTTTTCTTTAACTCGGCGATACAACATTTTGGGGGCTAATGCACCAGCCACGCCGACCAGTTTATCCCATGTTTTCAACAAAGGCTTAGCATCTTCCAAATATAAAACTTTAACATTGTTTTTTTCTAATTCTTCCACAACGGGCTCTAATTTGGCCAAGCTAACAACTTTATGCGCTGTAATAACCGTCTCTATCCCAACCGTCTTGCACGTCGCAACAATAGCTTTTAACCCACTCGTAAAATTGATCATGGCAGGAACTTTTCCCACAGAATGCAATCCCATAACCGCTAAGGCACAAGCACTAGAAGTCGGAATCATCACTCCGACGATATTGTCTTGCGGGGCCATTTTACGAATAAGTCGACCCAAAACAATAGACTTCAAAAAGACAGCCATAAACTTGGCCGGTTGACGTGCCGTATCTTCCAACATCGGGAAAAAGCGTCCACGCATTTTCATACAATCTGCCACCGCCTCAAAAACGGTCCGATCACAATCATAGCTTTCAAACGCCATATTTGTAATAATGTCATACAGTTTAGAAGAAGACTTTTCACGTTTTTCTCTGTTTGGCATATCATCTGGATACTTAAACGACACAGGTGGCAAAATATCCAATGAAATTTTTGGGAACCATCTGCGCTCACAACGCCGCCCGATCACGCGCGAAAAGAAGGTATAACAAGCGCCCGTAATTTTAATCGGTAAAATTGGGGCATCACTCATCATTGCCATCATAGCGGCACCTTCATAAATTTTCATACGGCTATTTCCGCCTTCAACCAAACCTTGCGGGAAAATCATACACAACTTGTTTTGACGCAACTCTTCCACCATTGCTTTCACCGCCATAGGTGAGCGCGCATCCAAAGGCTTTACCTCCACTAAAGATGTCATGAATTTCACCACTAAACGACTCATCTTTTGTTCACTGATGGTGAAAACAATCGGCTTATCAATAAAGGCCGAAATTAACAACACATCCATAAAGGAAGTATGGTTGGTCACAATCAACGCCCGTTTACCAGCCTTTTCTAAATTTGACAAACCTTCTAATTTTGCATGGAACAACCATGTCAAAACTTTACGCACCAACCGGCGACGTTCTGCCACGGGTAATAACCGCACCATGTATACTGTCACGACTAAGTTTGCAACAGCAAAAAATAACACGACGCCAACCAAACTGACGCTTAATAATCTCAAGCTCAAAACAACCAACAAAGCCCCCGATACCGTCACAGCATTAACCAAGCCACTGAACGACATCATACGCCCCATCTCTTTTTTGTTTGTGTGCTTTTGCAAAAGCGTATAAAACGGAATGCTATACATGGCAAACAAAATACCAAAGGCAAATACATCCGCAATAACACGCCAATAACGACCGTGTTTTGTCAATAATTTAAAGACGGTAATTGCTTTATCCACTTGAATGTTCGCTAATGCACGTGTCGCAAAAGCGAAATCAAACAACGCCAAAGAAATCAAGGCGCCAACAATGACGACCTGCGCACCCAAAGGTTTGCGTTTAGCATACAAAACACTCAAATACGAACCAATCAAATAACCTGCGGGGAAAACACCTGCGGACAAGAAAGCCACCACGGACCAACGCGCTTTTAAAATTGTCTGGCCATATTCTCCCGACAACATCAGCACCAAGATACCAATCACCCAAAACCATGCGATACCAACAATATAAGCCCATTTATCATATTGAAACCGCAGTGATTGACTTAATTGATCAAACACATCCAACGGATTTTTGACAACCGGGGCCTCCGCATCTGCCGCTTTTTGATTTGGAAGCAAACAAGTGACTCCTAAACTTAGAACAGCCAATAAGAAAAATGCAAAGCAAACTCCGTTGGGCGTCACATCTTCCTTTAAAACAACGGACAACCCTATAGCCGCCGCGGCAGCACCTAAAACCGTTGCGCTTTTAATCCATGCATTGGCATGCACCCATTTTTTATCCGGAACTAAATCGGGGATCAAAGAATAATTGGCAACACGAACGCATGCGGCTAAAAATCCCATCATCGCCGCAACAATTAAGAACAATGAGATAGACGAAAAACTAAACGCTGCCCAAGCAATACCGGCCACAACAACTTCTGCAGAGCGCGCAATCAATAAGAAATACTTTTTAGAAATCTTATCTGCCCAGCTACCCGCAAATGTACTGCCAACACAAAAAGTCAAAGCAAAGAAAATGGCCGCAGGAATAACCACAAACGGCGTTGCAATAGCTAATTGATAAGTGATAAAAAAGACAAACAATGTCCGAACAAAAGAATCATTTAACGCTGATAAAAAATGAGACCACAATAATGGTAAAAATCGCTTACTTAAAACTTGCTCACTCATAACTACTCCTTTTTTGTTTTTCATTATAACCATATTTGACATAAAAAGCAAATCACACCCCCTTTGGGAACAAAAATATCTTGTTAAAAAACCATTTTTTGAGTATAATGAGGCGACATAAGAGAGGATAATTTATGATTTCTTGTACTCACTCTGTGGCCTTTGCAGGTATTGATGTTTTAAAAATTAGCATAGAAGTGCAAATTACAAAGGGCTTGCCCAGCTTTACGATTGTCGGCTTAGGTGATAAGGCTATTGCGGAAAGTCGCGAACGTGTCCGTGCCGCATTACATGCCATCGGATTATCTTTGCCTGCCAATCACATTACCGTCAACATGGCACCAGCAGATGTTGTCAAAGAAGGAACCCATTATGACTTACCGATTGCTATCGCTTTAATGGGTGCTATGGGCATTTTAGAACCAGACACCATTTTCAATTATCTAATGTTGGGTGAATTAGGCTTGGATGGTACTATCCGCCCGGTTTCCGGCATTTTACCAGCAAGTATGGCCGCCACAGGTGCCAACATGGGTTTTGTTTGCCCCTTTGAACAAGGGCCAGAGGCCTTATGGTCCGGAAATCGCCTTATTTTAGCACCCAAAAATTTGTTGGATTTGATGAATCATTTAAAGGGTCAACAAATTTTACCGGAACCAACACCATTGCCGGAAAAACCGCTGAATACTTTTTCCATAGATATGAAAGATATCAAAGGGCAAGAACGTGCCAAACGGGCTTTAGAAATTGCCGCAGTTGGCGGACACAATATGTTAATGATCGGGCCGCCAGGATCCGGAAAATCTATGTTAGCCGCCAGATTACCAACCATTTTACCACCTTTAAGCGCCCCGGAAATGTTAGAACTCAGCAAAATCCATTCTGTGGCCGGATTGTTAAAGGACGGCCAATTAATTACAAGCAGACCGTTTCGTGCCCCACACTATAACGCCAGCACGCCGGCCATGGTCGGGGGCGGATTAAAGGCCAAACCGGGGGAAATTTCTTTAGCACACCGCGGGGTGTTATTCTTGGATGAATTGCCGGAATTTTCGCGTCAAACATTGGAAGCTTTAAGGCAACCGATAGAAACAGGGGAAGTTTCTGTTGCTAGAGCAAATTCGCATATTACCTATCCAGCACGCTTCCAATTTATTGCAGCAATGAACCCTTGCCGATGCGGCTATTTGGGTGTTCCGGGGCATGAATGTTCCCGTGCGCCACGTTGCGCAGAAGAATATCAATCCAAAGTTTCCGGCCCTTTATTAGACAGAATTGATATTCAAATCGAAGTTCCTTTAATCAGCCCATGGGAACTCGGAAGTTTGTCCACAGGTGAAGATTCTGCCACAATTTTGGATCGCGTTATGCAGGCACGCGCATTTCAAAAAGACCGCTTCAAAAATTTACCGATTACAACCAATGCCGAAGCCGATGGCCGCATTTTGGAGCAAATTGCACAGCTATCTGACGAAGCCCGAAACTTATTGATTCGAACAGCGGAACAACTTCATTTATCGGGCCGCGGATTCCACCGCATGATCCGAGTGGCGCGTACAATTGCCGATATGGATCAGACTGAAACTATTTTGCCTATTCATATGGAAGAAGCGTTATCTTTTAAAAAATCTACAACTAAAGGGGAGCTCTAAAAATGTTCTTGATACTAACAGGAATTGGCGGGTTGTTACTAGGACTGTTCATCAGTTGGATGGTCTATTTCCATTTTCATCGAAAGCTTAATCAACGGCTACAATTTTCCCACCTTATGCTTTCTCAAATGCCGGCGGGACTCTTTTATCAAGATCTTCATGACGCGCATCATACCTTTATTTCACAATTGTTAGCCAACGCTTTTCACCTAAAAAATACAGCGCAATGGGCTCAAATTTTGGAAAAATTTGCAGGCGAAGATCAAACCCAACTGCAAAATTCTTATCAGTTATTGCAAAAAACAGGGCAATCTTTTTCTCATCTTTTGACAACCTCAGATACAACATTTCACTTTGTCGTAACGGGACAAGTTGTTCATAACGCCCATGAACATGCCCTTATTATTATGTTTTTTGACGTATCCGACCTAGCTCGAAAATTACAACTTTCCAACTTATTGGAGCGCCACAAAAACATCTTGGCTGCAGCGATGGAAAGTTTACCCTTTCCATTATTTATTCGCGATTCCAAAGGATTAAGTTTCTTTGCGAACACTTCTGTCAATCAAGAAAAAACTTCCACCTTAAATGACCTTAATTGGCTGAGCTTTTCCTTTCAGGCAGCCAATGAATTTTTCACCCTGACATATGGCCAAGAAACAAAAACAGAAGAAGAATTAAGAATTATTTTGGAAAACATCATTACCGCCCAGCGTCGATTGTGTGCACAATTGCCTTGTGCAGTTTGCCTGTTCAATGCCGCCGGGAAAATGTTGGCTTGTTCTCCTCAGTTTGCAAAATTATGGCAATTAAAAAAGACCTGGATTGATTCAGAACCAAATTACGAAGACTTTTGGGACACTATTCAAGACAGCGGACTTTTATCTCGCGTAGCTGACTTTGCAGATTATAAACGTCAGCAACGAGAAAATTTTGCACGCCTAAGCGAAGTCAATCAATTATTCCTATATTTACCCTCGGGAAAAATTATTCAACGCACCATGATTCCTTATGTACAAGGCAGTGTCATTTTATTGGATGAAGAACAAACATAGTCTTTTTATTTTTTTTCATTTTTAGGGTTGACTTATTTGTTTTTATGTGTTAAATTGACGCCCAATTAAACGAGCAAAGGAGGTTATATGGCGGAAGAAAAATTAGCCCTTTCGGACTTTTTCAAAACTCAGGCCGTTGTGTTTGCCAGCGGCGTTGAAAACACAAAAGAACAAGAACAAAACCTCAATGGCTTGCCTATTTGTAAAAATGCTTTAAAGGTCACAACAAAGTCTGTTAAATTGGCCAAAGCTCACAAGGTCTCGGCGAAGTAACTTTCGAAATCGGCGGTTGAATTCCGACAGTAATGTCTCCAAATTAAAAGCTTGCTTTTTTCTCTTATTTATGGCATAATAAGCTCTGTGCCGAAGTAGCTCAGTTGGTAGAGCAACGCATTCGTAATGCGTGGGTCGGGGGTCCGATTCCTCTCTTCGGCACCATTATTTTAGCTCCTGTAAAAACAGGAGCTTTTTTACAAGCGTTTTGAAAAATTCGATAGAACAAATCAGAAAAATTTAACAAGCGTGCGGTTTAATTGATAGCCTACTCCCTGATAACAACGATTAGATGGAGCGTAATCATAATCGGTATAAAGCATGGCCGTTTTTCCTTCACTTAACACCTTGGCAGTCAAATAATGCACCAGCATTTTTGCATAAGCTTTTCCTCGTTCATCTTTATCAGTAAAGACGCGTCCTATGCGTGGGTATTTTCCGCTGACATTAAGTGTTGCCGTTGCAACAACTTTTTCATTTTTATCACGCCACACAAAATACAACGGATTAGAGACAAATTTTTGGGCCAACTTGATGTAATCATCGGACATTTTAGCGTTGGGATCCTCTTTTGTTTCCACATCAAAATCCACCATCATCTCGGCAACTTTTTGCACTTCTTCTGGCTTTGCTTGATCCGGATGACCATTGTATGGGACATCATTTAACTTTGAACACGACCAAGCGCCCAATGTTTGCAGTTTATCTCGCCCATCTTCCGTCTTTTGACCTCTTAATTCTGGAATAATTTGATTTTTCACTAAATAATCATAAAAATCTTTTTGGGCCATAATCATAAACGGCTTGTTTAAACGAAACTCGTTTTTGATAAAATCGTAAAGCAATCCATATTCTTGAAAATTACCAGCAGTCCAAACGATAATTGCATGATTAGGATCAGAATTAATCATCACACAATCTTTACCATCAGAAAAACATTTCGTTGCCGGATATTTTTCTGCCTCTTTTAAAATGGAAAACATGACACTATAAGCGATTTCATCCTTTAAAAGCGCTTCAGATTTAAATATAGCATCATCTCTTTTAATCTCTTTAAACATTTAGATGCTCCTTATTCCTTATAGTAATAAAATTTTGCATAAATTACAATACAAATTTTCCAAACCTTTTACACAAAATAAGCCCAATAGTTGCAAATAATAAAAATTTAGTATAAAGTATTTCATATACGGTAGGATATAAGGGAAATAAATATTATGTCATTTTATGTGCTTAGCTTATCTTCAGAAGTCTATCCATTACAGGCAAGCGATTTGATTAATCTGCCGGACGCAGATATTTCCTATACCGACCAGGATATTCCTGTGATATTATTAGGAGGAAATTCTTGTGTTAAACAAGATTGTTTATTGGCGGGAAGATCCAAAATTCAACAAGCAATTAAACGCAAACAAAAAATTATTTCAGTGCGTATCGCTTTTTCTGTACCCGTCAAAATTGGTGCTGCGTTTGCCTTGTTAAAAATTGTGCGTTACAAATGGAAAACAAATGGAACAAATACCTACCATGTTGCCCCGGAATTCTTAAGGGCCAGTGGATTAGAGCGCATCCAACGCAATGCCTCAAACGCTTATCAATTAACCAGTAGAAAACATACCTTTAATCCAACACAACAACGGAATCGTTATCAAAAACTCGTTCAGGACATGAAAAAAGGCTATGACGATAAATTCCCTATGCGCGTTATGCTGTGCCGCACAAATGGCCTAAAAGACACACTGGACGATGGTCATCACAGACTGAGTATTTGTATTGACAATCATATACCTGTTGTTGCATTACGCTTTTGCTATGCCTCTTCATGGGAGGCCATTCGGAATATCTTTTTACTCCGACGGGGAAAATGGTATAAAACTAAGCGCTAACCTTTTTTATCGTTATCTGTTAAATAAAAAGATTTATCAAAGCGTCGATGTAGCCATAGATATTGCTCTGGGTTCTTTCTAATCCACTCCCAATAGATATTATTGATTGTCGTCATCACTGATTTTAATGTTTCTTGATACTCTAATCCCTTTGGAATTTCAACTTTTTGCTCTACGGAAAAAGTAAAAGTTTTATCTGGGTTTCTTAAAGATTTTACAAGAAAAATCGGAATATCTTTTTTGATGGCAATAGCAACCATCCCGGTTGCCGTCATTGCAGGCTTACCAAAAAACGGAACTTCCATTCCTTCACGCAATTTTTGGTCACACAAAATAGCAATAAAATCTCCACGGCCTAAACATTCCAACATCATCCGAGCGCCTAAACTTCCTTTTGGAATTTTGACACCAGTTCTGCGTTCAAACATCAATTTATTGAGCCATGGATTATTGGCTTTACGATAAACGGGATCCAAATGAAATTCTGGACCAACCAATTTAGCAACATCCAGCTCCCAGTTACCAAAATGTGCCGAACAAACAAAACCACCTTTTCCTTGTTTTTGGGCATCTCGCAACATTTGAATATTGACAGGGGTTGATTCTTTCAGAACTCTTTTTCCATGAGCCACATCCGCAAATAACATTCCGAAATGTTGCCACATTTTCTTTACAATTTTTTTATGTTCTGCTACGGAAAGCTCCGGCAAACCAACAGACATATTTTTCAAAGCAATCTGATTCCGGCGTCTGGAAACAAGCCCGGCTAATGAGCCTATTCCTGCCCCCAAATATCGGGCTACAGGCAAAGGCAATAACCATAAAATTAAAACAACCAATCCAACAACAAGACCAACTAATGGGTCAATAAACCACAAATTAATCCACGATCTTTTTGCTTGACGCACTTGGGCCATCTAATACCTCCTGAATCAATTTTAAAATACCTTTGGGATCATCAAAAATAAACTGTCCTGGCATAACAAACACATTGCGACGCATATCTTTGGGCAGTTTTACAGCATCCTTTTCCGTTGTCAATAACGGCAATCCTTTGGCTTTATATTTAATATTTTCAATATCAAATCTTGTGTAATAATAATGATCCGGGAAATCCATCGTGCCCATAACCTCAATGCCTTTTTGTCGCAACGAATCATAAAATTTCCCTGGATTGCCTAAGCCTGCAAATGCAAAAACTCTCTTACCATTAAACAAAGAAACGACGGTTTCATCCAATGTAAAAGAGCCGGTAAACACAGGCAAATGTATTTGATGTCTTTCTAAATAAAACCGAACACCCCAGGTATCCTCACCGACCAAAATAATAGCGTTTGCTCGTTTAAGTCCTTCCAAAACAGGCTCACGCAAAGGACCTGCGGGCAACACACACTCATTACCAAAACCTTTTCGCCCATCTACAACGACAAATGAGAAATTTTTATATAAACTAGGATTTTGAAAACCATCATCCATGATAATGGCTTTTGCCCCTATTTTTTCAGCCACTTGGGCGCCTTTTGCCCGATTGGAGCTCACAATTGTAGGAGCTACCTCGGCCAACAATAATGCCTCATCACCAACATCCATTGCTGTATGAACCATTTTATCAACCAATATCCCTTGCTTTTTTGCTTTGTAACCGTGGTTGAGATATACAAAATCTCTCCCCTTAGAATGAAACAAATCTCCCAAAGCCAGGCACACAGGAGTTTTACCAACCCCACCAACAGAGATATTGCCTACACATATAACCGGCATAGGGACATGATACTTTTTTTTACGGCAAAGCCTCCGTGCAACAGCCCATGCATACAAAGAACCAGCAGGCTTCAAAATTTTTGCCCAAAAGCTATCCGTTTGATCCCAAAATTTTGGCGCTCTCATTAAATAATCCCCCTTAGAGCCAAACATTCTTCCAAACGATCCAACACCGCCATCTCGGAAGTAGCAGTTATTTGAGCCTTTTCTGCTAATTCTTGACGTTTTGCTGGACTTAACAATAACGCTTGAACCGTCGCTGCCAAAACTTCTTTATCTGCGACCTCAATCAAAGCCAAATTTTCCCGCGCAAACTGAACAATTTCACGGAAATTAAAAGCATGAGGCCCAATAACAACGGCTCGTGCCAAACTCATAGGCTCTAACATATTTTGACCACCAAATGGCACCAAACTGCCACCGACAAAAACGATGGGCGCCAAACGATATAACAAACCCATTTCACCAATTGTGTCGGCCAAATAAACATCTGTTTCTGGGGTAATTTTCTCGCCCCTAGATCGACGCGCCACAACCAAATTTTTCTTTACAAACATCTTTTCAATATCATTTGCCCGAGGGGGATGACGCGGCACACAAATCGTCAAAACATCCGGCATAACAGCTTTTAACTTTAAATGCACATCTGCCATTTGTTCTTCTTCATTATCATGAGTCGACGCACCGCACCAACAATGTCTGGATCCAATTTGTTTTAAAAGATTTGCTAACTCCTCAGCATCGTATGGAGAAGGCGGCGCAGCGTATTTAATGTTTCCAACGCAATCGACAACGGGAGCTCCCAACGCCTTTAAACGATTCATATTTTCAACAGATTGCCCTAAAGCCAATGTAAATTTTTGCAAAAGCGGACGAATAAACCATTTGTGACGATTCCAACGTCTAAACGATTTATCAGAAATACGCCCATTTAACAGCACCAAGGGAATTTTTGCTGCATGAATAGAGGCTAATAAATTAGGCCAAAAATCTGACTCAAACCACAACACGGCATCGGCATGGAAATGACGCACAAAATGTCTAGCCCCCCAAGGAGAATCAATCGGAATAAATTGGTGAAAAGCACGATCTGGCAATCTTTTTGCCATTAAATCCGCGGAAGAAACCGTTCCGCTGGTCACCATAATATGCAAATTAGGATCTCGATCTAACAACTTGTGAATCAAGGGCATCATGGATAAACACTCACCAACACTGGCACCATGCATCCAAATCAATTTTCCTTCCGGACGAGGCAATTTAGGATATCCCAATCGCTCACAAAAGCGCGTTTTGCTTTCTTTGCCCTTTATTTTACGCAACAAAAACAACACTACCAAACCTGGAATAGCGATAATAAATCCAAGACGATATAAAAATAAAGGTATCATTTTTCTCTCTTTTGCTATACTATAAGTAGGTATTGTATCAAACTTGGAACAAAAAGGCAACATATGATTGGCATACACACACAAAATAAGCAAACCGAAGAACAATTGATTTTATTGTTAAAAGGATTCGAGGCAGAATCATACCAACCGGATCATGCTTATACGATGGTTTTATGGCTTGAAAACACAAAAATGCCTCAAAATGCAAAAGTTGACCAAGTCATCTGTTTAAAGGATATTGCACTCCCACTTTCTCAATCTGAATGGATAGAGATCGTCAAAAATGCTTCCTCGTCCAATCCGCTTTATGAAAATGATTTTTTCTGCTTCGATGCCCAAAGACGCTTTTTAGTGAACAAGAAAAAACATCACGCAATACCTCTCACAGAAAAAGAAAATGATTTCTTACTTTTCTTATTAAAACAACCCGATCATCAAGCATCAAAAGACCTTATTCTGCAAAAAGTATGGAAATATAAACCAACCACTCAAACACATACGCTTGAAAGCCATCTTTACGCCCTTAAACAAAAGCTCGGCAAGGACGCAGACAAACTCGTCCAAAATAAAGACGGCCTATTTATTTTAAAATAGCTATTATTTACGATTCGTCGATCAAACCGCTATTTTTCTTAGCCGGCACCTGTTGTTGAGGTGCAACTTGCTGTTGTTGCCCCTGAGGATTTTGTTGAGGCGCAGCTTGCTGTTGTTGGCCCTGAGGAGCCGCCATATTTTGCGGAGAAGCCATTCCATACAACAAATTCTTTTGGATTTCATCCACTAAGGCCGTATTTTTCAACACAGGATTCTTATCCAAATACCATAAAATATTACGACCGCCATCATCTGAAACATTAATATCTGCACCGGCAGCTATTAGCAATTGTACAATTTCCTTGTTAGGTGCATAATAAGCGGCAAACAAAATCACCGGGATTTGTCTTGGTCCATTTTGTATCGGGAAAGCAGTTAAATCCACGACAGCACTGGCCCTTTTTTGATCTTGCTGTAAAATGGCCTGTAAAACATCCGGATTACCACGACGAATTGCCAATTGCACCAAAGAACCACCGCAACGCACTTGTTCATCAAAGGCCACACCTCTTGAAATCGGCGCCTGAATTTCCTCTGCGCTACGCGCATTCATCACTAAATTCTGCAACAATGTATATGCACAATCCCCATATCTTTGAGCACATACAGGCAAACTTAAAGTACAAATGGATAATAACAATAATTTTTTCATGGATATCTCCCCCTTCTTTCTACTTCTTCTCATATGGATTTTGGAACATAAAAATCTTTTTGTCAACAGGAATATTTTGTTTTATATCAAAAAGCGATACTGTGGACTTAATTCCTTGAACATCCAAAACATCCCATTGTTTCAAAGTCATTTCGTCTTTATCAATAACAAGTGTCAATTCTCCCAATTCTTTGGCATCTTTTTTATGGGCTGTAATAAAGTATTCATCCAAAACATCTTTTACATCTGTGACAACAAATCCGGGATCATCAAATACCAATTTTTCACGCAAAATCCATTCAACCGGCGTATTGTTTAAATCAAAATAATTCACCTCTTCTAAATCTTTATCATGATAAATAAAAAATCCTTTGGTTGCCACAAATTCCAACGGCGATCCCTTTTCATATTGCAAACGCATTTGGCCAGGTCTGGAAATATAAATAATACCTGTATGCAATTCATCCTTCATCTTGGAATTAAATTGCGCGAATTTGGCCTGAAGCGTTCTCATCTTGTTATAGGCTTTTTCCACCTTTGTTAAAATTGCACGATTCGCCGGCGTATCAATTTTTTTATCCACCAAAGCAAAACTGGGCATTGCAAAAATCAAAGTTAAACACAATAAAATCAATTTTCTCATCCCTCTCCACCTCCACTGGGGACTAAAATCTCACGTTTACCAGCTGTATTTGGGGCGGAAATAACCCCTTCTTGCTCCATGCGATCAATCAAATCTGCCGCTTTATTATAGCCAATGGAAAGGCGTCTTTGAATATAACTTGTCGTCGGTTTTTTATCACGCAAAACGATTTGCACCGCTTTATCATATAATTCATCACCACTATTTCCAGCGCCCCCCAATGCTCCGCCGGAAGCCATATTAGCCGATTCGGACACAATAGCATCCACATACTCCGGGCTTCCTTGATGAGACCAATGCTTCACCACAGCCAACACATCTTCATCCGATACAAATGGTCCATGCACACGTGTCGGTTTGTTTCCGGCAGGCATATACAACATGTCACCACGTCCCAACAATTGCTCTGCTCCTTGCTCATCCAAAATTGTGCGCGAGTCAATTTTATTTCTAACTTGGAAAGAAATACGTGATGGGAAGTTAGATTTAATTGTTCCGGTGATCACATCCACAGACGGACGCTGCGTTGCCAAGACCAAGTGAATACCCACAGCACGTGCCATTTGTGCCAAACGTTGAATCAAAGGATCTGCTTCTTTGCCGCACTGGCCCATTAAGTCGGCCATTTCATCAATAATGAAAACAATATACGGTAATGGAGTTAAATCAAAGGCTTGCTCTTCTATAATCGGTTCACCTGTCGCAGCATCAAAGCCCGTTTGCACACGACGTTTCAATTCCAATCCTTCCGCCTTTGCCTGTTTTAATTTTTCATTAAAGCCTGTGATATTTCTCACACCTAACTGGCTCATAGAACGATAACGATCTTCCATTTCATGCACCGCCCATTTTAACGCCATCAATGCTTTTTGTGGCTCCGTCACGACAGGCGTTAATAAATGTGGAATACCGTTATATACAGACAATTCAACCATCTTTGGATCAACCAAAATCAACCGACATTGTTCGGGGGTGAATCGATACAACAACGATAAAATCATCGTATTGATTCCAACTGATTTACCGGAACCGGTCGTTCCTGCCACCAATAAATGCGGCATTTTCGCTAAATCAGCATATATTGGACGCCCTCCGATATCTTTGCCCAAAATAATCGGTAAGGCTCCCACATGCTCTTGGAAAGAGACTTGCTCGACCATCTCTCGGATATAAACAGTCTCTCGTGTCGGATTTGGCATTTCAATACCAATAGCATTTGTCCCAGAAATGACCGCCATACGCACAGAAGGCACCATCATTTCACGCGCCACGTCTTCGGCCAAAGAAATCACCCGAGACACTTTGACACCAGAAGCAGGCTCAAACGAATACAACGTAACAACCGGTCCCGGAGCCACTTTGGTAATTTTACCTTGCACTTGGAACTCGCGCAAAACACTTTCCAATTTTTCGGAAATTTGGGCCATGACCTCTTTGCTTAAAGTTTGACCGGAAGAAACCTTTACAGGCGCCAACAACGTGCTTGAAGGCAATTCATATTTGCTTGGTTCATGCAATTCAACCACAACATCTGCGACTTTCTTTTTCGCAGGAGCAGGCGTTTTGCTCTTTACTTTAACTGGCAATTTTTTAATTTTAGTATCTTTTGCTTTTTCACAAAATGCATGTAATTTCCCTATAAATTTATGAGGCAATCTGATGTGGATTTTTTTACAAATCCATAAAAGTCCTGTTCCTAACAATAATAAAATTTTAAGTGCAGGCAACTTAAAAATTAAAATTACCATTAAAGCAACAACCGCCCAACCACACCAAATAAAGAAAGAAGTCGGACGATACCACGCAATTAAATATTGACCGACAAAACCTCCTAAACCCGCTTTAAACCAATCTGAATGAACTTGGTAATTTGCCAGGACCCAACATCCTAAAAGCAAAGCAATAAAAGCACACAAACGACGCCATCTGACAGATTGTCCTCCGATCAAGGCCATAAACCCTAACACCAAAAAAGCAACCGGGATAAAGAAGGCCGCTCCACCAAATAATTGAAGCAATAAATCAGCTAAAAATGCACCACAAAAACCCAACCAATTTCGTGTCGACAAATACGAAACGGTGTTCCACGAACTGTCCCATCCATGGTAGCTGATTAAACTCAATCCTAGCGTCACACCAATCAACAGGGCCAAAATGCTCTTGATCCAACGTGGCAAAACTATCTTTTTCTTTTTACGCATCTACGCCTCCGGGCCGAGAAAGGTTATCGATAACCTCTTTAACCAAATAAATTGTGATACGGCGCCCCTTTGATAAGGACAAAGTGTCCACCGCATTAACTACTTCGGAAACTGCTTCAAACGATCGTGAAATATGAGTTGCAATATATGTCAAAACAGACGGCTCAACAATGGCTTGTTTATCCGCAAACATCTTAGCACAAACTGATACAATCGTATCTTCATCCGGCATTTGGATTTCCGCTTTTGGAATCATCCCAATGCGAGATTGTAAATCCGGCAGCTGAAATTGTGGCACATAACGCGATGTCAACAACAAACCGCCTTGTTTTTCTTGAACGCGATTGAATAAATGAAACAAGGCCTTTTCATCTTGCAACTCTTCTAAATTTTCCACAACAATCTTTTCTTGATCCGGGATAAAATCTTCCTTTAGATCTTTGGCCGCAATCTTTGTTTCCGAAAAAATAGAGGCCAAATGAGTCTTTCCGGAACCCGCCTCACCATAAATCAATAGCGCATGCATCGGCCATTCGGGGTATTTGTCAATCCAAGCAATCGCCTCCTGATTACATGGCGCCACCCAAAAATTGGATCGACCAAAAGCAGGGCGAGAAGGAAAATCAAGTACCAATTGTTCCGTCATTCTTGCCCCTTATAAAAAGTTGTTGTCTTATACCAAGCTAGCAAATGCCTAATTAACACACCTAAAACAGCGGCCACCGGCACAGCTAATAAAACACCCAAGAAACCGGCCACCATACCACCAGCAAGCAACACAAAAATAATCCAAACAGGATGCAATCCGACCTTTTTCCCAACCAAATATGGCGTTAAAAAATAACCTTCGGCAATTTGACCAATCAAGAAAACCGCACCTAGCCATAACCATTGAGAGCCAGACAAACCTTGCAAAGCTCCTAAGATAATACTCAATAACAAACCAGTAAAAAATCCGATATATGGCACAAAAATTAAAAGGCCCGTCAAAATACCGACCAAAATCGCCATTTCTAATCCCACTAAAGATAACGCCGTAGCGTAATAAATTGCTAAAATCAAACAAACACTCGCCTGCCCACGAATAAAGCCTGCTAATGTTGCATTAATCTCTTTTACCAATTGTTCAACTTTATGACGTTTTGCCATGGGTATCATCTCCTTTATATTTGTTAAAATTATTCCCCAATCTCGTAAAACATAAAACAACACAACCGGCGTAATCAATAATAATGAAACAATACTAAAAATCGCCATGCCTCCGGAAATAACCCGCGTCATAGCAGAACCAAAACCTTGGAAAATATTTAATGCCGTTTCTGAAACAGAATCGGACAAACGATACAGCTGTTGTTCTGTCATATTTTGACGACCATATGTCAAAATGTCTTTCAATTTATCCCAAACTAAATTAACTAATTTTGGAATTTTTACAATAAAATCCGTTAATTGCGCCTGTAAAACAGGCGCCACGACCAAAATCAGCGATACGGCGAAAATTAAAACGCTGCAAACAATAATCGTAGTTGCTACCGTTCGTGACATATGACGGGACATTTTTTTGACTAATGGTGACAAAGCATAGGCCAAAAGGAACGCCAATACAAACGGCAATAAAATACCACTAATTTGACAAATAAAGCAAAAAACTAAAAACGCTCCAACAAGTAAAAAAATTGTTTTATTCATAAACGATTCTCCGCGTCAACATAGCCCCATTACCGGAAGCATCTGGCGTCAATTTCCAACCCAGTTTAAATAATTGTTGCTCCACATCACTAATACTGCTTTTGTAAGAAACTTCCACCAAAACCTGAGGCAAGTAAATACCTCTCAACACCACAGAATCGAAAAAGGACCAGCCATTTATTTGCTTTTCAATTTGATGCCACTCTTCTAAAGAAGAAACGGGCACACGCAAATATAAAACCTGTTTGCCGTTTAAAGAATCTGTTTTATTTTGGCGCCACTTGGACTCCATCTCTTGAAATACAGCCTTACTCATATACGATGCCACCGCTTGTTTGTTAGAAGAATCCGACTTAAATTTCTTGTATACCGTTTGACTTTCCATCATCCTTTGGGGATAAAAAGAACTACTGATTGTCCAATATCCTCCTTCGTTCTCCTCCATACGCAAAAGCATCACACAATCTTTTTTATACGTTGATAGCAAGGGGGCCAAACTGGGCAATCCTTCCGAGGCTAATCCTGCCTCTATCTGTGCAATTTCATCTGCTCCGCCATTAGGAATGACGGCACGATAAAATGGAGCGAAATCACGTTGCCCCTGCAAAGCAGCATACAATGGATTTTCCGAACCTAAAGTTAATGTAGTATCTCCTTTAACATATTGAGGGATCACCAACAAAGACGGCGGGAATGTCGTCAAATGCTGCACCTGTTGTGTCGACAAAAATGACCGAACTGCCTTTTCATCAAACTGCACACCAATTGTTCCAATATATTTTGTTGCTGTTGTTTTTTCACTTTCAATAGAAATCCCTTCTACAAAAGGTAAAACCTCCTCTACCGTTAATTCAGTCGTTCCAATCGGATTGGATCCTGCGATGTCTTTTAACAGGCGACGAAAAGCCTCTACCTGACCTGCAGCAAGAGCCTGCTCCTTTGCCATCAGGGCCGTATCTCCTTCTGCTTCAACAGCTACACCACTAACGGAATAGACAGCTAGCGAATGACCTATCTGTCCAAATAAAACAACACACAAAACACCCAAAAAAGTTAAACAGTTTTTCATTTGATTTTTTTCCCTTTTTTGTATATTCTAATAAAAACTAAATAAAATCGCAAGTAAAAAAGGAGGCTTCCATGTCCTATGATATCAATAATGTTTTTGCAAAAATTTTACGCAAAGAAATTCCAAACAAAACAATTTACGAAGATGATTTTGTATTGGCCTTTTATGATTTATATCCAAAAGCCAAAATCCACGCCTTGGTCATTCCAAAAGGACAGTATGTTGACTTTCAAGACTTTATTCAACATGCCCCGGCAAATGAAAAAGATGGTTTTTTCAATGGCATTTTGGCCACAGTTCGCACCCTTCAATTAGAGGAATCCGGCTATCGCCTTGTTTTCAATACAGGCCGTGATTCAGGACAAGAAGTCCCCCACCTGCATGCCCACATTTTAGCAGGTCAAAAATTGGGTGACAAATTATAATTCTACCCACTCATAATTACTGGCATCCGCAAACACTTGCCGTAACAGTTGGTTGTTATGGTAATGGCCTGATTTAACACCGGAAAATATGCCGATGATAGGACCGCCGGCTTGATATAAATCACCGATAGCATCCAAAACTTTGTGTTCTACAAATTCATTGGGATCGCGCAAACCATCCGGGTTCAAAACGCCATCTCCTTGAATTGCGATAGCACTTTCCAATGTTGCGCCTTTGGCCAATCCCATTGCACGCAATTGTTCCAATTCTGCCACAAAACCAAATGTCCGAGCCGGCGCAATTAATTTTTTAAAATTTTCTTCATTAAAATCGACCTTAATTTCCTGATGTCCGATAATTTTTGTTTGAGGAAAATCAATTTCAAAATTTAATTTAAAACCGGCCTCTGCGGGCTCTAAACGAACCTCAGCACCTTTATCATCTTTGAAAGACACAGGTTTTAAAATTTTGAGTGCTTTAACCGGTTGATTCTGGGATGCCACTCCGGCCGATTCTAATAACTTCACAAAATCACGTGCCGATCCATCCATCAAAGGCATTTCCGGTCCGTTTAATTCAACACGAATATTTGTAATACCAAGGCCAGCCAACGCCCCCATAAAGTGTTCCACGGTCGAAATCACAAGACCGTCAGCATTTCCCAAACATGTATTCATACGAGTATCAACAACACAATTCCATCGCGCCGGGATTTCCATATTTTTTGAAGGTTCGTCCACCCTATAAAAAACAATGCCCGTATTTGGCTCTGCGGGTTTAAGTTGCATTTCAATAGGCTTTCCGGAATGCAAGCCAATTCCTTGAACAGATACGTTATTTTTGATGGTTTTTTGGTATGTCATATATCCTCCTTGTTGTTTTTAATCTTAGCATAAATGACCAAAAAAAGCAACATTCCAAAGAATATCTGTTTTTTTACTATAAAAATTCTATTTACAACACATGCAACAAAAAAATTATACAATCGGCGTGTTGGGAACACAAAATCCTATTGGTCAAGCTTTATTGGCGGAACTCGACCGCCAAAATTATCCGGCCGACCACATTTATCCCCTAGATTTACATCAAGAAGCGGGAAAATCTTTTTATTATAAAGGACAAACTTTAACCTCTGCCGCCTTAGATTTATTTGATTTAGCACATCCGTATATTTTATTTCTGTGTGATCCGCGCATTTTTGATCGATATCCTCATCACTTGTTGCACGGAAAAAATTGGCTGATTGATTGCACCGGTAAAATCGACCAAGCAAAATGTATTATTCCTGATCTCAACGTTCATACATCTCGCTCGCTCAGAACAAAGTGCCTTTGTGCCCCTCAATCTGCCGCTATTGCCATGGCACAAGCACTTGTTCCATTGGATCGTCAATATAACCTAATAACAGCTGAAGTTATGGGTATTATGGGGGCTTGGTATTACAATTCGCAAGCGCCGGAAAGATTGATTCAAGAAACTCGGTGTTTTTTCACACAAAACTCCTTTCAATCTGATAGCCCAACATTAGCCTTTAATTTAATACCTGATTATTTTCAAGGGATCACATCCCTTATCACACACCAGATGAAATGTTTTTCGCGCGCAACAATTCGGTTTAAAACTTGCTTTGCTCCATCCGTCCGTGGCGGTATATTTTATGTTAGAGCTTGTTTTCAAAAAAGCCCTCGATTCAGCAAAATTGCCGACATATACAATCAAGTTGGCATGTGTCATTTAGTGACAAATAATGATTTAATTTCCACCCAAGATTTATTAGCCGAAGAAAAAATTTTTATTCAAAATCTTTCCCTCAGAAAAAACGAATTACACTTTTGGATTTTACAAGACTATTTACAAACAGGAGCTATCCAAAACGCCGTGCGAATTTTAACGCTACTCATGAAATAAAGGCTTGACTTTTCTTTAAAACTTTGGCATCAATGATTGCTATGAGCAAGTTTAAGAAGCATGTCCAGACTTTATCCGACCAACTTCGTCGTACACATAAGATGTTGCGAAAACGGCTTGGTTTGATTAATCGTCAATTTGCACTACTCATGTTATTTTGGGTTCTTTTGTGTTTATTGACACTGCCTTTGGCATTTTTGCCGACACACAAACCTGACGAAATTACTCCACAAGGCATTCCCTTTGAAGAAAGCGCTCCCGAAGAAGAGGAAGAAACAGCCACGGAATTAGAGGTTGTTCATGAAGATTTTGGGGATGAGCCCGTTGAAGAACAAGAAGAGCTTTCCTTAGATGAGGTCGAAAAACGAGCAGCTATTGGTGAGTTAACTGCCACGATGGTCACCATGCAAAAGGGCGACAGTTTATTAGGGCTTTTAGCAAAACAAAACGCTTCTCCGACAGAGCGTGTTGCTATTGTGGATGCTTTTGAAGCAATTTTAGATTTAAAGACTTTGCGCCCGGGTTTAAGCTTTATTTTCTTTCATGAAAAAGATGGGCTTTTGGTCGGCGTTTCCTTGGCACAAAAGCAAAATGAAACCCTTTCGGTGCTACGGGAAAAGGATGGCTCCTGGGTCACTTTTTCACAAACCGGTCGTGTTGAAACAAAACAAGAACGCGTTGAAGTGACAATTGAGCGCACCTTTTCTGGCTCCGCCCAAAAAGCCGGCGTACCCACATCCGTTATCAATCAAATTATCGGGGCATTTGACGGAGAATTTGATTTTACCGCAGATATTCGCCCCAAAGACAAAGTCGATATTATTATGGAATCGAAAGTGACTCAAGCAGGGTTAGAGATTGGAAATCGTCAAGTTTTATATGTGGGTTTAAGAACCGCGACAAAAGAAATTCATAAATATGCTTATGGGAATACTTTTTATGATGCCCACGGACGAACAACGGCAAAAACGATTATGAAACGCCCATTAAAGGCTCGGCCTCGTCTGTCCTCTCCCTTTGGGAAAAGACGGCATCCAATTTTGCAATATGAAATTTTTCACAAAGGTGTAGATCTAGCTGTTCCTAAAAATACTCCTGTTGTGGCAGCCGCCGACGGCATCATTGAAACCATCGGGCGTAAAGGTTCCTACGGCAAATATATTCGCTTAGGACACAAAGGCGGATACCAAACGGCCTATGCGCACTTAAATGGTTATCGTCAAGACTTAAAAGTTGGCAGCCGAGTAAAACGCGGAGAAGTCATTGCCTATGTCGGAACTACGGGACGCTCTACCGGACCGCATTTGCACTTTGAAGTTATTAAAAAGGGCCAAGTTGTCAACCCCTTTGGCGACAACAAAATTGGAAGCACACAATTGTCCGGATTTGAGTTAGAAAAATTCCAATCTTGGGCAGAAAGTATCCACCCGGATTTCAAGATACACTTAGCAGGAAAAATCCCACCAGTGCCTCCTGTTAAACCGTTTTAATTTTCTTCATCACCTTGGGTATCGATCAAAGGAGCATCTTCACGGAAGCGTTCACCCCACGCATTGATGATATCTGTGATATCTTTGTTTACATTTTTAGGATCTGAAATATATTGTTCTATTTCTTTACTCAAAAGATTCCGCAACTTGAAGCAATCTGTATTTGTTGTCAACACAAAAAACATATTAGCTTCCAACACGATCCAATCCGCAGGCACAATGTCTTCATGCAACTTATACCGACGCAATTCTGCCTCCACAGAATAAGGACTTCCAATCAGATAATCTGCCTCACCGTTCATCAACATTTCAAAAGCTTTTTTGGCTGTATTCACCAAACTAATATTCAACCCATCTCTGACATGGCTTGAAAACAAGGGATAAATATTTTCCTCACGACGAATAATTCCCTTTTTCCCCTCTAAACTTTCAAAAGAATAAGCCGGGAATGACCGATCATTTGGATAGTAAATAGCAAATAAATTTTTGAAAAAACTGGGGTAAACAGGTTGTGTGCCACGACCAATACCGCCCGGCGTATACACCCCGATTAACAAATCTAATTCTCCTCTTTTTAAAGCATTAACGGCTTTTTGATAAGATACATAACCTGTAGATGTATATCTTATCCCCAAATTTTTGGCAATTTTATCAAATATATCCATTCCAAATCCATGACTGACATATTGAATTTCCATGCTTCCTTGATAAGTTTCCACCCAACCAAACGGCGGATTCGAAACAAACGAGGCCACACGTATCGGACGTTTAAAACCACATTCGGCAATAGCCACCTTTCGAGGCTGATGCACTTCCACCTCCTCGCCGCCAATAATGATACCATTGGCTTGTTGTTTAGGTTGTGCATTTGAAATAAATGGAATCAAAGACAATGCTGTGATAGCCACCATAACTGCACCGAATATATTTTTCTTATTCATGTTTTACTCCTTCTTTAACCAATCTTTTTTGTGGAAAAATTAAAACCATTTTTGTTCCAACGCCTTCTTTTGATGACAAAGAAACCGTTCCTTGATAAGACTCCATCAATTTTTTAACCAAAACCAATCCCAGACCACTCCCTTTGTGTTCGCGAGTCATCACATTTTCAACTTGAACAAACGGTTGGAATAAAGTTTTGATTTTATCTTTTGGAATACCAACACCATTGTCTGAAATAACCACCCTTAAATCATGTGCAGAATTCCGACGAGCAATTATTTCTATTTGTCCATTATCACCTGTAAATTTAACCGCATTAGAAAGAATATTCAATAAAATTTGGCGAATAGAACGTTCTTCCGCCCATAAGAAAATATCATCCGGCACATGAACAATATAGGTCTTTTTATCTCCATCTGGATAGCCTTTGATAACATCTAAACTTTCGTTAACTAATGCCGCCAAATTTATCGCTGTTTCTTCACGTTTTTTCTTTTTGGCTTCAACAGCACTCAAATCCAACACATCATTTATCAGCGATAACAAATACTTACCGCTTGTGTAAATATAGCGAGTATATTCTTTATATCGATCGTTCGCCATTGGACCAAATGTTTCTTCCTCCATCGCCTCCGAAAAGCCTAAAATAGCGTTCAACGGCGTCCTTAACTCATGACTTACACTCGCTAAAAATTCACTTTTCACACGGCTGGCTTCTTCCGCTTGATTCCGGGCAACAATTAAATCCTTTACCACGCCATTCATTTCGCGCGCCTGTCGCTTTAAAATACGCTTTCCTTTTTCCAACTCAGCCACCTGGACTTTTAATTGTTTTTCATATGTCGCCATAGCCTGTTTATTAGCATATCTCCACCTCGCCGAACCGATTGCCTCAAAGATTTCGTTAAATAATTGTCCTAATTTACGCAACAATTGCGGAGAAAAGAAATTACGCTGTGATCCATATAAAGTAATCACGCCTTCTAATTTATGATTTATGATAATTGGAAAAGCACATGTTGATTGCGGGATTTCTTGATTTGTTTTTTGTAAAAACTGATAATAAGGCAATGGCGCTACATCCGCATACCCAACACATTGTTTAGTTTTGATTGCCCTTGCAACAGCCGACGTTCTGACCACCGGATCATGCAAATCAAACTGGCTGGGAATAGATGAAAACTTACCATTTGAATAAATACTTCTGGTCACTAAATGATTACCTTCTAATGACAAAATACCTGCAAGCGTTAAATTATAGGCCCGACTAACCTCTTTTAACATTTTATCCATTTTTTTACGTTCTTGTTCGGGACTTTCAATAATGTGGAACAGTTTTAACGAACTAAAAACAGCATCATAATATTTTTCCATAGCCATATTTTGATACTCGGATGAAGCATCGTCGAAACTCCACAAAACACCTTTTTCGGGATGATGTGGTTTTAAACAAACGGCCGATATCCATACCGGCAACATATGTCCATCTAAATTCCAAAAAACTTGTTTTATATAGCCCCGCTTGATTTTTAAACTACGAATAATGGCAGATATTTTATGAGATAGATCCATCTGAGGGAAAAACTCTTCCATATCGCTCATATCGATTGTTTTTTGATGAACTATTTGGCGCATTTCATCATTCAACCAAACAACCTTTCTCCCCCGAGTAATAACCATTGGGAACCGAACCTGTTTTAAGGCGGCATAAAACTGCTTTAATTCTTTTTCTAATGCTTCTTTTTGTTTCGAAAGACGATGCCATCTATGATCAAAGGCCAGCTGCATCGTAATGTGAGAGATCAAGTAAATCAATCGTCCGGCCACAAACAAGACAAAGGCCAAAAACATAAAGCCGATGACCATCAACAACCATCGTGATGTAAATTGATGCCACAAAAAAGCAAAAGAAACGGGCCTAGAAAAAAAGGCGCTCGCCCATAAATAAATGACCAGAACGCCTAAAACGCCGGCAATACCAATCAATCGCCCTACTTTTGCGATTTCAACGAATAATTGATTTTTAGGCAAACAGCGACTCCTCCTTTTAAAACATCGTACATCAAAAAGGAATAAATTGCACTAAAAAAATATCAATTAAGAAACTTTATCAACTAAAAGACATATCGCCAACCGATATACACAAGGTGATTTTGAGATTCGACTGTACCACTACGTGTTTTGAAATCCCCGGTTTCAATATAACGATACCCCAAATCGATATTGACAGCATTGCTGACATTCCATGTCACACCACCACCTAAATTCCAAACAGAACCTTTACGGGTCTCTTTCTCTTTTCCTTGAGTAATTCTTGTTTCATGACGACCAAAACCACCATTCACAAACGGCCTAACCGCAGACTTAAACGGAATATCAAAATACAATTGGCCAGAAACAATTTCCATTTCTTGTGAATAATCCTTCATTTTAGCCCGTGTGCCAAAGCTATATTCCGCCTCAATACGGAAATGCCGAATTCTGCCACCCAAAGCAATCGCCATAACAAACGGGACATCGTCTCCCTTTTGAGAAGGCGTATCCATATCAACACGCATAGCACCTGCTTTTGCATTCAAATAAAAACCACTCCGCAACGGATGGGATGCCCACGCCGATGTTGCCATCAAACAGACAAGACACAACAATAAAAACTTCTTCATGGGGCCTCCTTTTTTCTTACATGCTATCCTAAAATTTTACTCTTGTCAACAAACAAAAAATTACTCAGTCATTCCCAATAATTTTTTATATTCATCTCGCAAAAACTCTGTCTCGGCACGATCCGCGGGATCCATTTTTCTTAATCTCAAAACCTGCCGCATTACCTTGACATCAAAGCCGGCACCTTTTGCTTCCGCAAAAACCTCTCGGATATCCGTTGCTAACTCACGCTTTTCTTCTTCCAAACGTTCAATGCGATCAATAAACGTATTCAACTTACCTGCATCACTTGTAACAGCCGTATCTTCTGTCATCTCCCCCTCCTCAATACTTATTTCTTGACAATTTTAACTGCCATTGCAACTGCGGCATTTAAATCGGTTTCAGAACACAATCCCAAAGTAACAGGATTACGGGCCTGAATGTTATGGAAATTTTTATGTGTCTTTTCGCGAATTGCCACAATCGTTGGTTTTGTTGTCTTTAATAATTTAACAATCTGAGAATCAGACAATTCGGGGTGATTTTTCACAAGCCACAAAATACCGGCAGGACGGTCCAAACGCTTAGATTGGGACACATAACGAGACCCTTTATTGAGCAATTTTTCAATTTCAGGATGAGCACTTAATTGCAATGCCGCCTGAGGATCCGCTTCACAACGCTTAATCTCCTCTTCGGTCAATTGTTCATTTGCAATAGGATTCAATCCCATAATATTAGATGCTACATCACCATCAGCAATAGCCTGCACCTCTAATGAGTGCATTCCACAAAAATCAGCAATCTGTTGAAATGTTAAACCAGTGTTTTCAACCAACCATACGGCTGTTGCCTTCGGCATTAAAGGAAGTGTCATAAAAAATCCTTTCATTAAAATTAATTCGAGCTTAGTATACTTGCTTCCACGGGGAAAGTCAAGTAAAAATATAAAACAAACACACTCTCAGCTCTTAGCATCATGTCCATAAAATTAAAATATTCCTTGCTTTTAAATACAAAAATATACTAGTTTAGTCTATGGGAAAAGGATGCCAAAATGAAAATACGAATTTTATCGGACTTACACCTCATCGAAAATAGGCATTATCCTTTCAAATTATATGATAAAGATACCTTTACAATTCTTTGTGGGGATATCTCTGGCTCAATAAAAAAAACATCCCAATGGCTTGATAAAAACATACATAACGGCTTATTCATTGCAGGGAATCACATGTTTTATACTGAGCCTGACTTAACCATCGAACAAATTCAAAAAATCTATACAACAAAATATCCTCTTGCAAATTCTGTTTCTTTTTTAAACAACAGATTTAAAATGATAAATGGCATTGTGTTTATCGGATGTACATTGTGGGCTGATTTTAAATTATTTGGCTGTCAACGTCTCAATTTTTATAAACATTGTGCTTTATTTAGTAAAATTAAAGATGATTTCCGATACGGACAAGTTTTTCAACGCGGCAAAGTAGTTCCTTTAACGCCAGAATATTGCATCAATGCCTTTCAAAAATCTGTAGCATATATTGGTCGAGTTTGTGAAAAATATCCTAACAAACCTATTGTGGTGATCACCCATCACGCGCCCAGCATTTTATCTATTGATAAGCCTTATTTGAAGGCAGATATTACTCCTAGTTGTGCCAGTAATTTAAATAAATTTATTTTAAATCACCCAAATATAAAGCTATGGTGTCACGGCCATATTCATTCTTTTAAAGATTATTACATCGGCGGATGTCGCGTTATTTGCAATCCCAGAGGATATCCGTGTTTTCATCAAGATTCTGGCTTTAAAAAACGGTTTCTTATTGAAATCAACAAAAATGGTATTATTGATAAATAAGGTCATAATACGGTTCGTATCCGCGACTGTGTGTCGCCCCGGGAATAACAATTAAATTTTTCGATTGAACCAGTTTTTCTGTCAAAGTAGCTGGCACAGCTTTATCTTTATCGCCAATCAAATGCATTTGTGAAACCGTCGGTAATTTTTTCAAATCAATAGAATCTTTCAAAGGGGGCAAATTTAATTCTTTCGTCCACTTTCCGTGATTCAACACTCCCGCTATCGTTATCCATTTTTTAACGGGGATTTTAGGATATTTTTCTATAACCAAACCCGATAATAATGCTCCTCCGGAATAACCAATCAATACAAGTGGCCGTTTATTTGAAATATCTTTAATTGCTTGGACTGTTGCGTCCACAATTTGAGCCGAAAAACGCCCTGTGGTCCAATCCCTTTGTTGACACCGCATATCTTTCACATATTGGCAAGGACGCGCTAAATAAACCACATTTGGGTTTGGGTCATTAAAAGCTATTTTACGCAAAAAAGTCCCCCGAGGGGTCGGATTGGATGTTGGCTGCCCTGCATGATTAAAAGCATTGCCATCTCCTTCAATATAAATACGAACCAGCGCATTAGAATCGGTTATTTTTTGCCAAGAGGCCAATTTATATGTATCTGTTTGAATTTCTTGATATGTAAAATTATCCGGCACAACAATACCATGACATCCACACAAGAAAAATAATACGATCAACCAAATTCTTTGCATAGGGACATTATACCCTATCATAAGCTATTTTACAACTCTCTTAAAACAAGGAAACAAAAGTTTAGAATTTCCACTTAAAGCCGATATTGGCCTTGGTGCGATTTTCACGATCAATGTAGGAAATCACAGAAGCCGAAACACCATATGC
>CAJOPC010000050.1 GCA_905236245.1 uncultured Alphaproteobacteria bacterium | reverse complement strand
GATCTTTGAAATGATGTAAATAAAGAAAAAGAAGGCAAAAAACTGAAAAAAGTGCCGAAAGATTTGCATATGTCATTTTTTTGTTGTACCTTTGCAGTCGCAAAGGTTTAAGCCCTTTTCCCTGTAGCGGTTTTTCCCGCTTAACGGGACAAACCTAGTGTCGTAAACGCAAAACGAAAACAAAAAACTGACAAATATGGCAACACTAACATTACAAGTTCCCAATGAGCAAGTTGGTTGGTTGGAGCAAATGGCTCTTGCGATGAGATGGACTTTCCACAAAGAGGAATCACCCGTTGTAGAGTTGGCAGATGACGATAAAGTCATCACTCCTGCTATGCGTCGCCGTATCAACAAGGCGCGCAAAGAGTCCAAACAGGGCGAAACAAAGGTATGCAGAAATAAAGCGGAAATGCAACAATATTTCGATAGTCTATGATATACACCATCGAATACTCGAAAGCAGCGGAGAAAACACTGAAGAAATGGAAGAAATCCAATCCTCAGTTGTTTAAGAAAGCGACGAAGATATTATTTGATATCATGGGGCATCCGCGTACGGGTTTGGGACACCCGGAACCATTGGTGGGAGGGAAAGATATTACTTATTCTCGTCATATAACTGCTCACGATAGGATCATCTATGACATTTATGAGGAAACCATTTCCGTACTTGTCATTCAAGTCGAAGAGCATTACGACGATAAATAACTGACTTTTTTCAATAATTTTTGCCGGACATGAGAGAAATCTCGTGTCTGGCTTTTTTATTTACATCATCATAAGTAAAAAAGTGTAAATAGTGCAGAAAGTGACAAGGTGACCGAAGAGTGTCAGAGTGTCAGAGTGTCACGGGAAATTTTGAAAGTTTGTCAACTTTGCCACTTTGCCACTGCAAAAAAATCAATATAAATCGAAAACAAATCGAAAACAAAATAAGAAAACGAGCCGAAAACAATTAAGACAAAAACATAAAAAACACTTTTAAATGCTTAGGAACGAGGTTCCGAGAACAAATTACTAATAGAACATGCTTGTAAGTAAGCTTCCAGACAGTGTTTATTACCAATTTATTCCACTCTACGAGCAAAAGCATTTAAAAGAGAAAACATAAAAAATATTTATTTAATCACTCATAAATAGTGAAAATGAAGAAAGACAGCTTGTTCCCTTTGGATGGGGAAGTGGGGAAAAAGGAACAAGCTAAAGTCAAAAGGAACAAGGTGAAGAAGAGTGTCAGAGTGCCAAGAGTGTCATGCAAATTTTTAATAAGTACAAAAACAAATAAGAAAACAAGCCGAAAACAATTATAATAATTATAGATTTTAGAATGGTAAGGGAGCAAGGAAGGAAGGGTGAAGTTAGGATGAAGTTAGGACGAAGTTAGGGCGTAATTAGGTAGATGGAGTGATTAAAGTCTAGGATTACCTCGATATTGGACCGAGAATGAGCCGATGAAGTTGAGTAAAAAGAACTAAGTAGAAAGAGACAAAAACATATAAAACACGGATATGAAAATTATAATGAAAATAATAATTATACTTTTAATACCCGCAAAAACATAAAAAATATTTGATCTCCAGTATAGAGAAAAAAATGAACGTGAAGCCAACACGATAAAAGGGCAGAAGATTATGGCAGAAAAAGAATATACGATTAAAGATCCGATACTTGCCCAAGCGTGGGAGGCCCTGATTAAGCAAAAGTATTTCACATTTATAAATGGTGAACTTGTTGTGGATGCGGCTGCTGCAAAGCGTATCTATGCGGTAATTGGCGCAGGCTACGAATTACAAGATGTAAATAAAGAAGTTCTAACAAAAAAGGATTTTGAAAAAATGTATTTTAAAAAAACAAGTGTCTTTTTGCAATATCCTGTTTATGAGAGTCACCAAGCAAAACCAAAGATAAATATTACAATAAATTGGAAGGAGGCCATTGATGTTGAAGACTTTGATAAAGACCAATTAAATAGCGAAGAAGAGGAGACAGCGAGTCTAAAGCAAGTTGTATATATTTTTGTCGGCTACAATTCAAAAGGAGAAATGGGCGTTGATGTTGGACAGACAAGCAGAACATTAAAAACACGAACTTCAGAACATACCGATAGCAAAGATTATTTGGAGGGTTATCCAAATAAGCAAGTTGTATATTGTGGGGATGTAACTTGCGCAAGGACAATAGATCGTGCGATGCTTGAGCAAATAGAGGGTATTTTCATTCAATACCTTAATGGTTGTCAAGAGGGGAAATATCATTTATGTAATGATACGAAATTACATAATTCAAAATCTCCATATATTATCGGACACATATACAACGAAGACACTCCTAATGATTTGTCGAATATTCTGCCGACCTATATCGCAGAAGAGGATACTCCCAAGAGAGGGAAACACTAAATTTTAACAATAACAATATACATAGGTGTTATGTTTGAGCATATTAAAACATGGTGGAAGCGGCTATGGGCTGTAGATGCAAAGGATAAGTATCCTCCAAGAGATGAGCATCAAAAGAATTATCGCAAAGAGTTTGGCGATATTGTAGATCAGTACCTTATCTTCTATAAAAATGAAGAAAGAAATGGACATCTTTACAAATCCATTGTGTTTATCGATTCGGAAGATGATATAGATTGGATTGACGAGAGCGACAATTTATCTGATGAAGAAATGAAAAAACGCAATCAGTATATTTCCAGATTGGATGTCGTCCACTCGTTGCCGGTACAAAACCTGTCCAAGAAGGAAATTATCAATTTTAAGAAATTGTTGGGCGTCGGTTATGCCGCTGCACTATATCAAAATTGGGATGAAGTAGATATGGCTATTGCGGAGGCAAAGAAATATAGAGACGATAGAAACAAAGAACGTTCACGTTATTTGTTACTCAAAGCTGCAACTATATTC
>CAJOPC010000049.1 GCA_905236245.1 uncultured Alphaproteobacteria bacterium | reverse complement strand
GCACTTTGGAAGAATTGCTATTTTAATGTTATGTTATCTACTATGGATTTTTAAATATCCGATAGAAATATGGATCAAACATTTGTTTTGTTGAGGAGAGCTCCCTTGCATTAGTCAAAGGAATTAAAATGAAAAAAATATTGAATCTTCTTTTAGGTATTTTGTTTTTCCTGGGCTGGGGTTTATTCTATCTTCTTGATATCTATAGTTTGAGTAGTCTTATTAGCGAAGGATGCTTCTTTAAAGTAGGAAAGCCCGCAGATATGAATATTTGGTTGTGGTTTATTAGCCAAGTTCTTTTTATTTTTATCTCGTTGCTTTTTGTGAAAAAATGGATTCAAAAGATGTATAATTCCTCCATTTTATTCAAATTAAAAATTTTATTCTTCAGTTTTATCTTTTTTGTCATCTGGATATTATTGTATTTTGGAATCATGTTCTTATCAATTCAACTTGGTATTGCATATGTTGAATGTTTTTGATTTTCATGGTGAATATATGGATTTAATTGTTAAATACCCAGATTGGTTTTAATTACCCCGCTTCTATTCCTGTAATACAATTTTCTTCATCAAACTTTTCTTGCTTTTGATTAAAAAAAAGATTAAAATAATCCCATGGAAACACGTGAAGAAATTAAACAAGAATTACAAGATTTAGCGGACAAATTAGAACGCTATGACGAGGCATACCACCAAAAGGATGCTCCGTTGGTTTCCGATGCTGAATATGATGCATTACGTCGGCGTGCCGAACAATTAGAGGCCGAATATCCCGATTTAATTCCTGCAAATTCTTTATCTAAACGCGTGGGTTTTCAACCTGCTTCCGGTTTTAAAAAATTGGAACATGCTGTGCCAATGCTCTCGCTTCAAGATATTTTTGATGAGCAAAATGTCGTGGATTTTATGGAGCGCTTACATAAATTTTTGGGCCTTGATCCAAATGCACCCATTGATATTGTGGCTGAACCAAAAATTGATGGGTTGGGCTATTCCGCCGTTTATGAAAAAGGTCGTTTTATGCGTGGCGCCACGCGTGGTGACGGAACAGTTGGTGAAGATATAACGGAAAACTTGAAAACAATTGTTGAACTCCCACAAACATTAAAATCCACAGATTTATTTGCTCAGATTCCAAACTTATTGGATGTGCGTGGGGAAGTGTATATGAAAAAGGCCGATTTTTTGGCTTTGAACGAAGAACAAAAATCAAAAAATGATAAGATTTTTGCAAACCCTCGTAATGCTGCCGCCGGTAGCTTACGCCAACTGAATCCTGCCATTACCGCCAAACGCAAATTAAGCATTTTTGCCTATGCCTTGGGCGCCTATGAAGGAACCCCATTTAAAACACATTGGGATTTTTTACAAAGCCTAAAAGCTTGGGGATTTCCCATCAATCCGATGATTCGTTTATGCCATAATACGCAAGAAATGTTGGACTTTTTCCATGAACTTGGTGAAAAACGAGCCAGCCTTCCCTATGATATTGACGGCATTGTTTACAAGGTAAATGATTTAGCATTACAAAAAAGATTAGGCTTTATTGCACGTTCTCCACGTTGGGCTATTGCCCATAAATTCCCGGCCGAACAAGCAACAACCATTTTAAATAAAATTCGTATTCAAGTTGGACGCACAGGAGCCTTAACCCCTGTGGCAGATTTAGAACCCATCAACGTCGGCGGCGTTTTGGTGCAACACGCAACTCTTCATAATGCCGATGAAATTCAACGCAAAGATATTCGTGAAGGAGACACTGTCGTCGTCCAGCGGGCAGGAGATGTCATTCCTCAAATCGTGCGCGTTATCAAGGAAAAACGCCCTGCCGATTCTAAACCATTTGAGTTTCCAAAACTATGTCCCGTATGTGGCGCACATGCTTGTAAAGAAGGTGATGATGCGGTCACATACTGTATGGGCGGCCTCACCTGCCCTGCACAGGCAATGGAACGATTAAAACACTTTGTATCAAAAGATGCTTTCGATATTCAAGGCCTCGGCGATAAAAATGTTGAACAATTCTATGCACTAGGTTGGATCAAAAATCCCGTGGACATTTTTACTTTACGCGAAAATTACGAATTACAGCTTTTAAGTTTGGAAGGTTGGGGTCAAAAATCCGCCGTCAATTTATTGGATGCCATTGAAAAAGCAAAAACCGTATCGTTGTCACGCTTTATTTACGCCCTTGGAATTCCCGAAATTGGTGAAGCAACAGCAAAATTGTTGGCAAACCATTTTATCACATGGCAAACATTTGCAAATGTAGCCACAAGTCCAGAGGCTATTTCGAAACTCACCGAAATAGATGGCGTTGGGGAAACAATGGCACAAGATGTGATTGACTTTTTTGCCGAAGAACATAATCAAACATTACTGGAAAAATTACTCAACATTTTAACAATCCAAGAGGCACAAAAACAATCGGACAATTTACCATTAAAAGGCAAGACTTTCGTGTTTACCGGCACGATTTCTATGCCACGGGATGAAGCCAAAGCACGCGTCCAGGAATTAGGTGGGAAAGTTTCCGGATCTGTTAGTGCAAAAACTTCCTTTGTTGTGGCGGGAATTGATCCCGGAAGTAAATACACAAATGCCCAAAAATTAGGCATTTCAATCCTCAACGAAGAAGATTTCAAAAAATTACTTGACGCGCAACTCAAATAGCATTATCCTTGTGAAAAGGGAGAAATCATTTATGAACGAAATAACGAAGGAATCAACCGACGGTCTGCAAACTCAAAATCCTAATAACAACGGGAAGGCATATGCGTCAAAGGGCTCATTTGATCTTTATGAACAAATAGCTCGTTCCGATAGTGAACCCGTCCAGCTTAAAAAGAAAAATAAATCCTTGCTTATGCAGCTCATCGTATCTTATATGCGGTTGACGCTGTATATTGATTCCATCAAACATACGCATGAAGTTTTCTTTAAAATTTTGGGCCGCATTTGGATGGTTATCATGGGTATTTTATACCTAAGCGGCGTTATTGTTTTGATCATTTCTCTTTACAACCAATTACAGCTACCTGTCTATCTGGAAGACCAATTACGTTCTCGCAACTTGGAATTCGGGCAAACCGAATATGATTCGGATAAAACTATTGTGCGCAATTTGAAGAATAAAGACGGCCTTTATACAATAGATACAATGGTTATTTATTCTTCTTTTTCGGATCTCTTACAACATAACATTAGGTTAGTCACGATAGATGGGCTGACCATCAATTTGGATAAAAAAGACAATTTTGATGCTTTGACTGATATTCCAAAGATTTTAGCAAAAATCTACAACCCATCCCAAGGTCGATTGGGGGTTAGTATCAAGGCCGTGACCGTCAACAACGCAAAGTTAATCTTTCAAAGAGAAGGGAAAAGTATCCCCATCAGCTTTTCCGTAGAAGGCATTTATGACGGCAAGACACAAGTTGTCATCCCGATGTCAATCGATCAAGAAAACCTTCGAGCAACAGGAACATTATCCGTTTCGGGCGGTAAACATTCTCCGGAATGGTTGTTGTCCATCTCTGAGGGCGTTATTACTCTTCCTCGGAGCTCACCAGAAAATTTAAGCGGAACGGTCAAAATGCTTTTAAAGGACGATAAATTTAATACATTAGACCTCAACTTGACTTTAGGATATGGCACCATTGAAAAACAAGTCGTAGCCAACTTAAAACAAGCAAAATCTGATAAATTATCGGGGGCATTTTCCCTAGAAATGAAAAACCTCACGGAAAATACCGTCATCAGTCATGTTGCAATCAGCTCAGACGATATTATTTTTGGGAAAGAAAATGCTCTTAAAACACAAGGCACCTTGGCCGTGGATATTAAAAAATTAACAACCACATGGCTTACTTTAAACAACATGCAAGCAAACTTACCTGGAGAGCTCACCTGCGAGACATGGGAAGAATGTCATTTCAGACTGGACAAGCAAGCTCCTGTTAGCGTTAAGAAAGCCTCCTTGGAATACAAAAAAATTCCTGTGCAAAGTAGAGAAACTATTCGCTTTACACTTCTTCCTTCCGAAAATTTATTCACGATAAAGAAACAAAACCCTTATCTGCTTTTCGATGCAAACACGGAGGAGATGAAAATTTCCGGCACTGTAGACGGAGCAAAGCCTATCACACTCAAGGGCGGAACCATTCGTTTAAAAGGAGCTTTTGTTGATACGGACGTGGATAAATCTCAATTGCAAATCAAAGCACAAAATATCTCTTTCCGCGGAGCGCAGCTTCTATTTGAAAAAACCGATGTTGAAATTGAAAATATGTTGCAACAAACAACAAAATCACAAATGCTTGCACAAAAAGTTCAAGTTTCTGATCTTCCTTTGTTGAATCAACCGTTTTCACTTTCTTTGAACATGGTCGGAGATCGTGCGGTCGCCAAAATTCAACTCATCAATGATCCGATTGATATCCTGATGGAAGGACAATTTTTACCTTTACAAAAAACCTTCATTGGAAAGATGGTTATGCCTTCTGTCGACTTGTCTTCACTAAAAACACCTATTCATGAATTATGGCCGTTTTTACCACAAACATTAACACAAATATCCGGCAAAATTACTGCTTTGGGACAAATTGCTTGGCGCGGAGGACAAAATATCGGGGGACCATTAAATGTGGGCTTGCAGGACGTCTCCTTTACTACTAAATCCGGCGATGTTTCAAATTTAAATGCCGCTTTAACCTTTACATCACTTGTTCCGCCTAGCACAGCGCCGAATCAACACCTATACATTCAAGCGTTATCCAATTTCATACCTTTCCATAATTTGGATATGATTTTCCAACTGGATAATCAATCCATCCGGGTGAATCAACTTTCCATTGTCGGTGGCGGAATTCCATTATCGGCGGCTCCTGCAATTATCCCGTTGAAAGGGGCAAATACAATTTTATATCTGAAAAACAGAGCCCCTATCACAGAGAATCTCTTTAACCGTGCTGTAAATTTACCGGATATTACAGTGAATTCTGGGACGGCAAATTTGACCTTGCCTATCGAGGTGCAAAACGACACCTATTACATTCCTAGCTTGACCTTAAAGTTAACTAATGCGGCCATTGCCCATGGGCCAACCCCTTATCCAGATCTTTTTGGTAATGAACCCGAATATTTTGTCCGTTCAGGCCAAATCATCTTGAGCTGGGATAATACCGTTCAGATCACATTTAACGGCCGTCAAATGCCAAGTAAAAAGGCAAAAGATGTCCAATTAAACAATATTCAATTGCCGGAAAACTTCTTTAACACGATTACACATACAACCGTTCCAAAGGATATTCAAACCAATTTGAATAAATTATTTGGGGAATAATATTCCAAAAAATGAAAAAAGACTTGCAAAAAAGATAAAAATAATGTATAAATATTAGACATTAAAGGTTTAACAAATTAGGAAGAGAGTTGAAAAATGGCAACACCAAAGAAAAAAACATCTAAATCTAAACGTGACATGCGTCGTTCTCATGACGCTTTAGGCGCTAGTTCTTATACAGAATGTCCCAAATGTGGGGAATTGGTTCGTCCACATCATGTGTGCACATCCTGCGGCACCTATAATAAAAAAGAAATTTTAGTAAAAAAAGCTAAATAAATTATCTTCTAAGGGGCTATCATGGAGAAGCAAACCGTTATTTCCATTGATGCGATGGGTGGAGATTTCGCTCCACGTTCTGTGATGGAAGGCGTTGCTTTAGCCGCAAAAAAACATAAAGATTTGTTTTTCTTTTTGTTTGGAAACGAGGATATTATTGCTCCCATTGCCCAAGAAATCGGATTAGATAAAAGTCGATACAAAATTCATCATACAACGGCTGTTATCAAAGGAACAGATAAGCCATCCTTAGCGATTCGAACTGGCCGAGATTCAAGCATGTGGCAAGCTATCATGGCTGTTCGCAATGGTTATGCCAAAGCGGTAATTTCAGCAGGCAATACAGGCGCTTTGATGGCCATGAGTAAGATTTGTCTCGGCATGATTCCGGGAATTGATAGACCCGCTATTGCTGCGATTTTGCCATCTCAAACCGGTCCTATTGTTTGCCTGGATTTAGGGGCCAATGCCGAATGTGATGCACAAAATTTGGTCGAATTCGCCATTATGGGAGATGTGTTATACAAAGTTCTCTTTGGCAAAGAAGATCCCGTTATTGGCTTATTAAATATCGGATCGGAAGAAACAAAAGGACGCGAAGAAATTCGAACGGCCGCCGCCCAATTAAAAGAAGCCGCCCAACACTTAAACTTCAAGGGATTTGTTGAAGGAAATGATATTGCTTTGGGCAACGCACAGGTATTTGTTTCAGACGGTTTTTCAGGAAATATCGCCCTCAAAACATTAGAGGGAACCGCCAAATTTATTGCGAACAGTTTGAAACAAGAAATTAAAAAATCGCCACTTGGTTTATTGGGATTTGGTATTGCCGCAGGCGCTTTGAGACGTTTTAAAAAGAAAGCGGATCCCCGTCAATACAATGGTGCCATGTTGGTTGGATTAAAAGGCATTTCCGTCAAAAGCCATGGGGGGGCCGATGCTTTCTCCTTCTCCTGTGCAATAGATTCTGCTGCGCGGATGGCCAAAAATGATTTGTGCGAAAAAATCCAAACAGAAATGGCATCTTTTATGAATTTGCCTAATTTATCCGATACGGATGAACCTTAAAATTTTGAAAAATCGAAATAAAATGCTTGCATATTTTAAGGAAGTGTGGCACTATAAGGACATTAAAAAAAAGAGAGGTTAGAAAATGACACAAAAAACAATAACTCGTGCAGACATCGCCGAAGCACTTTATCAGGAATTGGGTTTTTCACATGCGGACGCTTTTAAGCTGATTGATAAGACATTACGTTATGTCACAGAAGCTTTTGGTCGCAAAGAAGAAGTAAAAATCGCACGCTTTGCCTCCTTTATACCTCATGCGAAATCACAACGAGTTGGCCGAAACCCAAAAACCGGAAAAGAGTATGTCATTACCCCCAGAACGGTTTTGTCTTTCAAACCATCCAACGTTTTAAAAAAAGCATTGTTGAAATAGCCCGAGGGATCAATGAAATCTGAGCACGCTTATCGTACAATTACAGAAGTTGCGGAGTTGTTGCAAGTTCAACCCTCCGTCCTTCGTTTCTGGGAAACACAATTTTCTCAGATTAAGCCGACAAAGCGGATGGGGCGGCGCTATTACCAATCAGATGACATTGTTTTATTGGCTAAAATTCGGGACTTTCTATATAAAGATTTTTTGACCATTAAGGGTGTTCAAAAAAAATTAAAGGAAAATACTTCAGAAAGTCATATTCTGCCGGTCACACAACAAGCGACTCCGGCGCAAAAAGAGACAAAATCCGATCCAGCCATTACTGCTTTTATTCAAGAGGTAACAGATATTAAAGAAGAATTGGCTCAGTATTTATAAAATTAGTAATAAATTTGCTCATGCCAAATATTTTTCTTGCTTTTTTTGTCTATTCAGGCTATACTACCCTCGTTTGATGGGGTTTTAGTTTATTCTGTTGAGGAATACCCATTGTATTTTACATTTATTTTTTGAGGTTATATGAAACAAAACAATCACAATCGCCAAGCGAAGCGTTTTAATAATCGCCCTAATCGTCCGAATCAAGTTATTTATCGTAATACGGCCTTAGATTCTTCTGGCCCTGCCGGAAAGTTACGCGGAACAGCGCTTCAGCTATTTGAGAAATATTCTTCTTTGGCTAAGGATGCCGCAACACAAAATGATGCTATTTTAGCAGAACAATATCATCAATATGCAGATCACTATATGCGTATGCAAAATTTGGCCATTGAAAATGAAAATGCTTTGCGTGCAGCAAAAGAAGCTCAAAATGCCGCTAATACCGACACAATTGAGGAACCTGCAGCTCCTGCGGAAACATCTTCCGAAAACATTGATTGCGTTGTAGAAGATGCTCCTAAAAATGAGCCCATCAACACCGAGGACAATGTCATAACGCCCTCAGAAGAAATAATCAATCCTGAAAATTAATTACTCAGCATCTTTGTTTTGATAAACAGCCGACACAACTGGGCAATTTCTCAAGTCGTCCATAACATCCAACAAATGATTTTGGCTTTTCACGCGCACTTCGGCAGAAACTCTCGTCTTTTTATGCTCTTGACTCAATGTGGATATTTGTTGAATTTCAGCTTTTGATTTTATCAATGTTGTCACAACCATTCCCATACTGTCTGGCCCAGTCTTCCACTCGATAATTAAAGGAATCGACCAACGATTGTTTCCCTTTTCCTTGCTGGCCCAAGCCACACTGATCCAACGTTCGGGCATGGAAATATATTGCTCTAATGCTTTACAATCCCGGCGATGAATAACAACGCCGTCTTTTTCTAAAATCCCAACAATCGGATCTCCCGGTTTAGGCGCACATAACGGATCCATGCGGAAACTTTGTCCAGGCGCCAATCCTAATATCCGATTCATTTTTGGTTTCAGATGCAACCAAGAAAACAACAAATGTTTATGTTTTGGAACAGCGACACTGGCCAAATAACTTTCCAACAAACTCTTGGCTTGTGTTGTTGTCACCCACTTTAACCACTCTTTTTGTGCCACAATTTTATTTGCAAGATTAAAGACCACTTTATCTCCATCTTGCAGATGCGTCGCAAATGTGCAAGCATCTCCATTAACCTCGGCGGAAAGACATTTCAAAGCTACCTTACTGCCTTGATAACAAGCAAAATCTAACACCGTTGCCCCCAAAGGCAATGAATATAAGGTTCCATCCCCGGCAAAACAAAACAGTTTGTCCGTACATAAATGCTTTTTCGCGCGATTTAAAAATTCAGAAGAATCTTTAGAACGCTTCATCAAATCTAAAAATTCTTGCATCCAGCTAAAGTTTTTACCGTCATACTTTACCCCTTGTTTATATGACCAATGGGCTGCAACACCAAATTGAGCTTCGCTTTCCATCTCCTCTGTGCGAATTTGAATCTCTAATGGCCAACCTTTTGTCGTAATAACACTTGTTTGAAGCGATTGATATCCACTATCTTTTGGCGTTGAAATATAATCTTTAAAACGTCCGGGAATCGCGTGATATTTTTGATGAATTAAACCCAAAACGCGATAACAATCCGCCCTGCTTTCGACAATGATTCTGAAACCCAAAATATCAAAGATAGACGAAATTAAATTATTGTGTGCTTTTAATTTCCGCCACAACGAATACGGCATTTTAACCCGCCCGATAACGCGCCCCTTAATCTTGTTATCCAGCAACATTTTCTCTAATTGCTTGATAGTGGATTGAATATTCGTTCGATTCTTTTGTTGAATTTTTGCCAAACGATTTTTAATATTTTTATACGCACTTGGATTCAATTCTTTAAAGGACAAATCTTCTAATTCGTTTTTAATTCTATGCAATCCCAAACGCTCGGCCAACGGAACATAAATATCCATTGTTTCTGCGGCCTTTCTTTTTCTTTTCTCTGGCTGACAATTGCCCAAAGTTCTCATATTATTTAAACGATCGGCCATCTTAATAACCAACACCCGGATATCTTTACTGGCTGCCAATATCAATCGTTGAAAATTTTCTGCCTGTCCGGCTCCCGTAGATTGAACTTGAAAAGTTTCTAATTTTGTCAAACCTTGCACCAAATCAGCAACTTCCTTATTAAAAAGCGCTTTGATAGATTCATATGAGGCAGGGGTATCTTCCACTGTATCGTGCAACAAAGCCGCAATAATGGCATTGCAATCCATTTTGTATTCTAATAAAATTTGGGCAACATCCAACGGATGAATAATATACTTTTCACCACTTTCTCTTTGTTGGTCATGATGCATCTTTTCGGCGAACACATAGGCCCGACGAAGTGCCTCTACATCAGCCTTCTTATCATAACTTTTTACAGCTGCTATTAGTTCGTTTGGACGCACGCCTTTCCCCCCTTGTTTAAATGGCTATTTAAGCGTCAGCACCTTCCACTACCTGAAATGCTTCAGACTCCACAAATTCACTATCCGCATACAAAGCATCTTGTGTGGTCGCGCCTGCCAATTCGGATTCCACTTCCTTTAATTCTTCGGAATCGGAATCTGCCTCAGAAGATGTTGCATACCGTTGCAAACTGGAAACAACACCATCATGCAATAACTTTAAGTCTACAGCGCCCTGGCCAATTTCACGCAAAGCCACAACGGGGTTTTTATCTCCTTCCCGTGCTACCATCGGATCCGCGCCAGCGTCCAAAGATTTGGAGCGACCAGCCGCCAACAATACCAATTCAAATTGATTTGGAACTCTTTGAATACAATCTTCAACTGTTCTACGTGCCATAGATATTTCCTTTCCTAAAATATTTAACTTGGAGTGATTATAACGCATTTTTTAACAAAAATCAAGTTTTTATTGAAAAAACATTCTTGCACTTTCATTTTGTTTCAGGTATAATAGTGGAAAGTTTATTTATGAGGTTATTCATGGCAAAAAAATACTTAATTACTTCTGCTCTCACCTATGTCAACGGTTTTCCCCATATTGGACATTTAGCCGGCTCTATGTTAAATGCTGATATCTATGCGCGTTATTTGCGCGCTAAAGGTGAGGATGTTTTGTTTGTTGGGGGCACAGACGTGCATGGTACAAAAATGGAAGTTGGTGCCGCTGAAGAAGGTGTCCACTATAAGGAGTATATTCAAAAATACCACGCATTACATACCAAAGTTTATAACGGATTTAATTTATCATTTGATGCTTATGGCAACACAGATTCCGAACAAAACAAGGAATTAACTTATCGCATTTTTGAGGGATTAGAAAAAAACGGATATATTTCTTCCAAGAAAACGAAACGCCCATTTTGTGTTGATGACAACCAATTTTTAGCCGACAGCCAAGTGGGCGGTACTTGCCCCTACTGTGGTTATGAAAAAGCCAAAGGCGATCAATGTGAAAGCTGCACAAAATTATTAGAACCTGAAGAATTAAAAAATCCGTACAGTACTATTTCCGGCAGTCACAACATTATCTTTAAAGAAACCCAGAACCTATTTATTGATTTGGATAAAATGCAAGACCAAATTGCGGCATGGGTGGAAAGCAAGAAAGGAATTTGGTCCGATATTGCCTATACCACAGCAAAAAAATGGCTAAAGGAAGGTTTGCAACCCCGTGCTATTACACGCGATTTGAAAAATGGTTTTCCTGTACCTAAGGAAGGTTATGAGGACAAAGTCTTTTATTGCTGGTTTGATGCCCCAATCGGCTATATTGGCATCACAAAAGAATGGGCAGATAAAGACCCACAAAATCGCAAATGGGAAGATTGGTGGTTAAATCCGGATGAAGTTTGGCATACCGAATTTATTGGGAAAGATAATATCCCATTCCATTCCATTATTTTTCCAGCCATGTTGTTCGGCTCCAAGGAACCTTGGACACAGGTATCTTTCTTGAAAGCTACTAGTTGGCTTAATTTTGTAGGCGGTAAAATTTCAAAATCTGAACATCGTGGTGTCTTTTTGGACGAAGCATTAGAGGAATTCCCCGCCGATTATTGGCGTTATTGGATTCCGGCAAACAGCCCAGAGTCGGACGATTCAATTTTCGGATTTGATTCATTCCAAGGCACTATCAACAAAGATTTGAATGACGTTTTAGGTAATTTTGTAAATCGTGTATTAAAAATGACCCAAAATAATTTTGGAAATACCGTTCCAGAATTAGGAAACATCACGGACAAAGAAAAAACTTTATTTGCAACATTAGACGATTTGATTTCGAAATATACCGCGCAAATGGATGCTATTGAGTTCAGAAAGTCATTGGCACTTTTACGTGAAATTTGGACAACTGGCAATAATTATATCGCACAAACAGAACCTTGGAAAGTTGTCAAGGAAGACAAGGCCTATGCGGGAACGATTCTTAATATCGCCTTGAATCTTATTCATTTGTTTGCGCAGCTGACAGCACCTATTATGCCGACAACAGCCGAAAAAATGCTTGCTATTTTTGGCAAAAAACCACCTTTCGCATGGCCAAAGGACAAGGCGGAAAACTTGCTGACAACTGTGAAAAGTGGCGACACATTTACCTCTATTGATCCGTTATTCAGAAAAATCACGGACGAAGAAAAGGAAACATTAAAACAAAAACACCACGAGGGGGGTTAATGGAAAAAACACATACGGCCGGAAATATTTTATTCATTATTTTCTGGTGGCTTATTCAACGCATTAATGTTCGTTGGGCTCACAAATTGCTTTATTGGGGATTACGTGATGGTTCTTTCCCAACCGGGCGATGCACCGACGAATCGCTAGGGATTGATCTTTGGGGACACCATTTCGATACGCCTGTTGGTGTCGGCAGTGGTATTGATAAAAAAGGAAATGTTTTAGATTCTCTCTTACAAGTGGGTTATACTTTTGGTTCCTTCGGCCCGTATACTTTGGAAAAGGAAATGCCACAACAAGATAAGTTCTTTTTCAAAAATGAACGCGCTATTCTGACCCAATGTTCCGGCTATCGCAACCCTGGACTTTTGAAAATGATTCCTTGGTTTGTGAAAAGACGCTACCTACCACATTTTGTGGGGGTGGAACTTGCGATTCCTATTGAACAAGAAACAGCCAATATAAAGCAAGGGCGCCATTTTTCCTACGAGGAAGAATTTACTTTGATGACACAAAAAGTTGCCCCTTACTGTGACTTTGTGACATTGGATTTATCTCATCCAAGCTCAGAGCTTTATGTGTTAAGCGTTAATGCTGCAACCATTACGCCTATCATTAAAGCTGTTAAAGAAATAGCGCATCAGGCAGCGCCTATTCAGCCACCAAAAATTTTCGTGAAATTACCTTTGGATTTGAACATTACAGAGATTCCATTGGTTGCTCAAATTTTATTGGATAGCGGTGTAGATGGCGTTGTTGTTGCCGGACCTATTTCACTAGAAAAGAATTCTCGTGTTAAGCTTTCCGGACAAAAATCCAATCAAATGATGGGCATGCTCTCCGGTGCGCCGACCCAGGAATATGTTTCAGAACTGATTCGTCGACTTTATGCGCATATACAAAATCGCATTCCTATCATCGCTTGTGGAGGCGTTTTTGATGGAAAAGCGGCTTTTGCCCATATCGCAGCCGGCGCATCTCTCGTTGCATTGGACGAGGCCAGTTTAGTTTATGAAGGCCCAATGTTGATTAACAAAATCAACAAGGAGTTGTCTGATATTATTCACAAAAAGAATATGCAAAATATCCATCAAGCCATTGGTTTCGATTTTTTAGCGTTACAGCAACCCGCCACAAAGCCGACGGTGTCCGCAACGCCTGACTCAACAAATTCTGACGATTCGGCAGGACAACAAGGTTTATCTTCTCCGTCTTAGTCAATCAACAAAGGGGGAAAGTTGAGGAATAAAAAATTTGTATTGGTCCAAGCTCTTTGGAATACATATAAGCCGCTGATTCAAGAAGGATACCAAGCGCTAGACAAGACCATTGTCTTGAGTCTGCCAGCTGCGTCCATGCCCGCGGAATCTTCAACTATGGATACGGGCATTGGTTCGCCGTATGGAAAAGGAGCTTTAAGAATTTGGCGTTTTTGGCAAAATACTATTCACAAAATTATGCTGGGCCCTGTTGGAAAAACAGAGGCAAAAACGTATTATTCCCCTTATTTGGCTTCATGGGATTATAATCCTTTTTTGGTTGATTTAGAACAATTACAGCGCCAAGGACTCGTTTCAAGTGATGATTTAAAAAAACTCTATCACACCACGAAAAGAGAGTGTTTTATCGATTTTTACCAGGTAGAACAAAGTTATAACAAAATCCTTAAAATAGCCTGGAAAAACAGCAAGTCATCAAAAACTTTTTCTCGTTTTTGTAATGATATTATCAAGCAGCAACAAGCAAAATTCCCCTTTACATATATCGCGGATATTCCTATCAATATTCCAGAATCCATCCACAAACGCCATCCGGATTGGTTTTTAAAAGATTTTTGCTTAGGTGCGCCCCCAGACGAATATTCTCCAGAAGCACAAAAATGGGGGTTTCCGGTTTTAAATCCAAAAGCATTTGTATCCGTTGGGAATCGTTTGGGACCAGCGGCCCGCATGTTTAAACGCTTATTGAAATTTTATCTCAATGCACATATCAACGGCATCCGGCTGGATCACTTTATCGGATGGGTCGATCCTTATTGTTTTTATACAGGGACAAAAAATTATGACAATGGCCGACTTTTTTCGTCTCCAGAACATCCTCTGCTCAAAGATTTTTATCTCAAAAATCAATCCGATTTTTTGTATTTAACAAATAAATTTTTAATGCCCCTTGTTCGTGAATTCAATTTATCCACACTGGACATTTATCCAGAAGATTTAGGAATGCGTCCTCCGGCTATGGATTATGTATTGCGCAATTTGCATTTTGGAAAAATGTTGCCAATCCAATTTAACGACCCTACCAACCCTCAACATATGTATCATCTTGCCAACGCATTGCCAGAAGACATGGCAGTCATAGATACACACGATTCTAACTCTTTACAAACTTTTTTCAACGAGCTTTCCGAACAAAAGCGGAATGCTTTTGCCCAAGAATTAGCTCGAGATTTGAGATTCAATTATACCCAAGATTTGGCGCAACCAAATTGGCTATATCGTATGCAATGGGCCGCAGCTTTAGCCTCCCCGGCAAGACGTGTTCTTGTATTTTTTACAACACTTATGGGGCAATCTGGACGCTATAACACGCCGGGCGTTTTAGATTCATGGCATTTAAGATGTTGCACCAATTTTGAAGAAGAATATTTTAAAGCCTTAAAATCTTTCCAAGCTTATAACCCTTTTGAAGCCATTCGATGGGCAATTTACGCAAGGGATGATGATTTTTATCATGCCCACCGTGATTTAGTTCAACGCCTTCAAACGGCGGAAGAAAACCTGTTTAACGCGCTCCAAAATTTATAATTTCCCTTGACAAACTCTCGATAAAAACGATACACTGATTGAAACGGAGGATTTTTGATGTCAAAAATTGCAGTTATTATTCCAACACGTATGGGTTCCACACGTTTGCCGAATAAACCTTTGGCGCTCGTCAACGGAAAACCCGTTATTCAACACGTCTATGAACATGCTATTGCTGTTCACCCAAAGGAAGATGTTTATATTGCGGCGGGAGATCCAGAAATTGTGATGGAAGCTCAAAAATTCGGCGCACAATGTATTTTGACACCGGCAGCATTGCCATCTGGCACGGATCGTATTGTCGCCGCGCTTAAACAAATAGATCCTACGGGCGAAAAATACGATATTATTGTCAACTTTCAAGGTGACGGCATTAACGTTGATCCAAAGCTTAATCTCCGATTGGTTGAATTGCTAAATGAAACTGGCGCAGATTGGGTAACCGTCGGCAAAAAGATATCGGATCCTAAAGATATTCAAAATCCAAATTATGTCAAAATCGCCATGGGATTACAACCTGGCAAAGATTATGGCCGGGCCTTGTATTTTTCTCGCAGTCCTGTTCCTTATAACCGCGACAAAGATCCCGCCAAAGATTTCGCCTATTGGCATATCGGTATTTATGTTTATCGCACCGAAGCTTTGAAGCGTTTTGTAGAAATGCCCGTTGGCATTTTGGAATCAACTGAAAAATTGGAACAATTGCGCGCCTTAGAGAACGGCATGAGTATTTATGCATTGATTGTTCCTTCTATTAAATTAATTGAGGAAGCCCCAACGGATATTAACACTCCGGAAGAATTAGCTTTGGCACAAAAATTTGCATTTTAGAAAGGAAAATATGTTTTATTTAACAGGTTTTCATTTAACATCTGCTCATATTAAACGTCTCGCGCTTTTGACAAAAACGACTCTTTGGCCTAATAAAGAAAAGCCACTTTTAAGTAGCGACCACATACAAAAACTTCCGAACAATACGATTGTTTTGGTAAAAAATCCTACCGAAATGGATCTTCAGGATATTTCGGCGCTTGCGCCAGCTGCCATTATTGATGCAAATGCACTGGACCAATCCATCCAAGAATTTTTCTCCAAAAAAATGGAGCCATTAAAAAACAAAAACAAACTTGGGTTTTTGCTAACCTGCCCGATTATTTATAGCTGTAATATTGCCCAAACAATCACACAAACATTAAGACAATTGATTGCTTTACCACAAGATCAATTTGAAAATATTCATTTTGCATTGCACGAATCTATCGTGAACGGCTTGATTCATGGTAATCTACAAATCAATAGCTCTATGCGGCAATCTGCACGCGAATTTATCGAATATGCGCGTTTGTTGCATGACCGGCTTAATGATCCCAGCTATGCCCAAAAATCAATCAGTATCATTGCGGTGTGGGATAATAAAAAGTTAGAAATTAAAATTCGCGATGAAGGGGCCGGTTATGGCAATTCTCTATCCCCGCAAAAACATGCCTCTTTTATGCAGCATAAAACCGGGCGTGGAATTCGTATCATTGCGGGCGCGGCAGATTCTTGCACCATTGAAGATTATGGGCGAGAAATTACTTTGTCCTTTTTGCTTCAAGATCATCCTATTCAAAATTGGACAGACAATTATGCGGAAGATACCGCACCACAAAATGCTATTGCCATTTCTAAAGATCTGTCTTCATGTAAGGTCTTGGTTGTAGAGGATAGTTTAAGCACACAAACCGTCCTTGGCAGGCTATTGAGCTTAATTGACATCTCGGACGTCTCTTTTGCGGCCGATGGTGTTGAAGGGCTTAAACTAGCAAGAGAATTAAAACCGGACCTCATCATTTTGGATATCACTATGCCCCGTATGGATGGATACGAGGTGATTCAACAATTAAAAGCACACAAAGAAACAAGCGGCATTCCCGTTTTAATTCAAACGGCCTCGGACAATCGAGAAACACGCGAAAAGACTTTCCGTGCCGGTGCAACAGATTTTATTACAAAACCAATTAATCCGCTGGAATTTTTCTCACGCGTCAAAGTTCATTTGGAAAACCGTTTATTGGTTCGCAATTTAACAAATCAACTTGTTCATATCGAATCCGAACTGCACGCCGCTCGACGCATGCAGCAAGATATGCTTCCTTCCGATAAAATTTTGGGGGCAGTCTATGATCAATACCAATTAAAGATTGCACATCACTTTGCTCCTTCTTCTTTGTTGGGAGGAGATTTTTGGCAATTATTCCCCATTTCCTCCAACAAAATAGGATTTTATATTTGCGACTTTTCCGGCCATGGAGTTGCCAGCGCATTAAACACTTTCCGTCTTCATGCTCTTGTTAGCCAAAATAATCGCCGGCTAACCTCGCCTGCCGAATTTTTGACCCAAATTAACCGTCAATTACATACTTTGTTGCCGCGTGGCCAGTTTGCAACGATGTTCCTTGGCATTTATGATAGACGCAAAAAGACACTCGTATATTCTGGGGCAGGAGCTCCAAATCCAATCCTTGTGAGCCGCAAAAAGGATATTTTACTACATGCAGAAGGCCTTCCACTAGGAATTTTACCAAAACCTGTTTACACGGATACAGCCATTAAAATTCATAAAAATGATACACTTCTTTTGTATAGTGATGCACTAACCGAAGCCCCAACAATCAAAAACACTCGCTTAGGGTTGGCCGCCTTCAAAAAAATTGTTCAAAAACATATTCTGAAAGCCGATTTAAATCAAGGTTTATCCGATTTAATCACCGATTTTTACAAGGTTGCACCTCCTCCACCTTTGGATGACGTGACGGCCGTTCTTTTACGTTGGGACATTTAATAAAAAAATAACAAGATTTAATCGTAAAAATAACTTGCATTTTTAATTTGTTATCGTTACTATTAAAAATGAAGGGATAGAAATTAATGAAGAGGTATCTTGTCTACTTGACATTTTTAACAACACTTCTGGGGAGTTGCTTGACCGCGCAGGCGCGTGTTATGGTCTGTCAACACGGAGTATGTGATTGGACAGAAGCAGTAAATCCTTGGATGTTGCAACTCGCAAAATTATTCAAAGAACCGAACTTACGTATTGATTTTTGTCAAGCGGACCAAGGTAGTCGATCCTGCATTTCCGAAGGAATCAATTGGGATGCTTTTAGTCCTTCGACCCCAATTTCCTTTTCTATTCCCGTTGCCCGGGCCTTGCCTGGACGAAAATCTTTGATGTTTGATTATCTTCTTTTAGCAAATGAATCTATCCCAAAATGCACATTCAGCGAAACCTCTTTGGATATTTCTCCAAATCAAGAAGTTCGTTTGGCCTCTCAACTTGCTCAATGCACGCTTTCCGAAGGTTTTACGATGCATATTCAAGAAACATTTTTGTTGGATTATTTAGATTTTGACGCCGCCGTTTTTGGAGGACATTATTCTATTCAAAGTTCCGATATGGTTCAATCTGCCGCAAACGGCTATGCTTTGTTAAAGCTACGTGATGGAACAACATCGAAACCTTTGGTGGCTAAACCATATTACTCTCCAGATCCAAGACTTAGGAACAATATTTACTATACTCCGGATGGTCGCCGCTTTGTAGATGGTCAGTATCAACCAGAGGGCGCTGGCGATTGGTGGACAGAGCTGAAAAAAGATGCTGCAGCTAACTGGGAAAGCATGAAAGTGACTTTCAACATGGATATGACCGAGAAAGAAAAGGAAGCTGCACGCGAAGCAAATCCGACATTCTGGAATAGATTTACTGACACCTTTATGAAAGTCATCTATTTTGAACCATTAAATTAAGGATGTTTTACTATGACAAAAGATATTGTTGTTTCCCGTTTATCAAACGGCATACGTGTTGTTACTGATTCACAATCTAGAGCCGATTCGGTCACATTAGGTCTATGGGTTGGCGTGGGTTCCCGTTTTGAAAAGGAATCTGAAAGTGGTATTTCACACTTTCTGGAACATATGGCTTTTAAAGGCACCACTACGCGTAATGCTTTGCAAATTGCCGAAGAAATCGAACGTGTTGGTGGTTTTATCAATGCTTACACCGGCCAAGATGTCACAGCCTATCACGCCAGAATGTTAAAGAAAGATATGGATATTGGTCTGAATATTATTGCGGACATTACCCAACATGCCACAATGGATGAAAAGGAACTGAATACAGAAAAGGGTGTGATTATTCAAGAAATCAATATGTATAAGGATCAACCACACTATGTGGCAGAAACGAATTTTGAAGCTACGGCCTATCCAAATCAACCGTTGGGTCGAGATATCGCAGGGAATCCCGCGGTTATTCAGGCCATGACACCGCAAAAGATGCTGAATTATGTCCGTTCACATTACGCTACGGATCGGATTATTATTAGCGCTGTTGGCCCCATTCAACACGATACATTTGTTAAAAAATGTGAAAAATTGTTTGGTGATTTTGCATTAAAGAAAACACCTATTCCAGAATCTGCTCATTATCAAGGTGGGTTTATATATGTGAAAAAGCCGCATGAACAAGTCAATTTAGTCATCGGTTTTGAAGGAGAATCTTACACCTCTCCGGATATTTGGAAAGCTAAATTATTGGCCACTATTTTAGGCGGAGGAATGACAAGCCGGTTATTTCAAGAAATTCGTGAAAAACGCGGCCTTGTCTATACAATTCATGCTTATGCTTCATCCGAAACAGATACAGGCATTTGGGGTATTTATGCCGGCACTGGTGAAAAAGAATTAAAGATTTTAATGCCTGTATTATTGGATGAGCTTAAAAAAGCGACCCATAAAATTACACCCGAAGAAGTAAAGCAAGCACAAACACGCTTGCAAGCGGCCCTGTTGATGCGTAATGAAGATATTTCCGAACATGCAGATATGAATGCCATTGAAATGTTGCGCTATGGAAAAGTGCGATCAAAAGCCTCATTAGTAAAGGCAATTTGTGCTGTAACAGCAAAAGATATTCAAGAATATGCAACCAAAATTTTCGCCACAAAGCCAACCGTATCCTGTTTGGGGCCCGTTGGGCATATGATGGATTACGATTCCATTTTAAAAGGATTGAAAGGTTAAGATGCCTGATTTTTCCCATGAAAAATCTTGTGGTTATTCCAATCTTGTGTTTGGCATAGATGAAGCAGGCCGCGGCCCGTGGTGCGGACCAGTCGTTGCAGCTTGTGTCTGCTTCCCAAATTTTGAAATAAGCCCAGATCTTGCCGCACAAATCAATGATTCGAAAAAACTTTCTGCCACCAAACGAGAAAAGCTCTTTCCATTGATCATGAACTCCGGAGCTTACATTGGCGTCGGTCAAGCCAGCGCCGAAGAAATAGATCAATTAAATATCTTACAAGCAACTTTTTTGGCTATGCATCGTGCTTTGGAAAATGCCAAACAAAAAGGATACAAAGCCAACTTTGCCCTGATTGATGGGAATCGTTTACCTAAGTGGAATCTTCCTTGTCAATGCCTAATCAAAGGAGATAGCTTAAGTCTATCTATCGCGGCCGCCAGCATTATTGCAAAAGTCACCCGTGACCATATCATGCAAAACTTAGCCAAAGATTATCCGCAATATGGATGGGATAAAAATGCCGGCTATGGAACGGCGGATCATATTGCCGCCCTGCACAAATATGGTGTTACACCACATCACAGAAAAACCTACAAACCAATTGCAGAATTATTAAATAAATAAACTTATAATGGTGAAAATCCTTTTTCCACTTTGGCCACAAAATCAAATAAAATTTTTTTAACACGCTTCTTTTCTTGATCAGAAATCACACGCCCCTTATATGTTTCATAGATTTCTTTCATAGCCCCCAGTATAAGATTATATTTGATAAACTCTACGGGAATTGCCTCACAACCACCTTGTTTATTATAGGTTAAAATTATTTGTTTTAACATATCCAATGACATATGTGAGCGAATCGGATTTAAAAGCTTAAATTCATCCTCTGGAAATGCGACTTGTGCCGCCCCAAAATCGACCAAGCCAACTCGTTTTGTTTTTTGATTGAATAAAATGTGTTCAGCCTTTAAGTCCGTTATACAGATACATAGAGATGTCTTTGGACAATATCGTTTGAGTGCTGTTTGGCACTTTAAACACAAGGTCTTTTCATCTTGATCAAAAAAGTGTTGGCAACTTCGCACAGAAATATTTTTGCGTTTTATATTGGCTTGCATCTTCGTCTTTTGATGTAATTTCAAAAAAAACGAAGCTAATTGTTTTGCAATTTTCAACCGATCTGTCCGAGGCAAAGATTGGTATACATCCTCTGTCAACGGAACTCCGCTTATCTTTGTTTGAATCTGTGCATATTCGGAATAGTCCATGATTTTGGGCAAAATAACACCACTACGTTTAGGCGCATATTTACCCAAAAAGATTTTTTCCCTTTGAACATGCGCAAACCATTTTTGTCGAGCTAAAGGCCCTTTTAAAAGCGGACATTTTAAAATATAAGGGCTGTCTTTCTTCGGCCATGAAACCACCAAAGAAAAACAGCCTTTTTTCATTCTACACAAAGCCTCAGGGGTAATAAAATTATTCACTTTTCAACCTCTGTAATTTGTGTGCGTAAAAACTATGGCTTGCCAGCCACCTTTCCTTCCTTAGCAAGTTTTGCTGCTTTTGAAGATTCGGCTTGAAGTCCTTTTGCCAAACCTTTTCCGGCAAGCGCTGACTTCACGGAACTTCTGAATTTATCATCAGAATACCAAATATCCATTTTAACGTCTTTTAAAGGATCTTCTGGATTTGGGGTTGGTGCATGATCCAATGGATCAAAATCATCGGAAGAGGCCGCTTTTTTCTCTTCATAATCTGCCAACTCATCTGCAATAGCTTTTTGCTGTTCTGGCGTATAGCTATCTAGTAAAAATTTCTTCATGCTCATATATTCTCCTTTTTTGATTAACCAAAAGGCATATGCCCTGTTTACATATTTATTGTACCATATTTTTGTAAAATAACAACAAAAAAAATCCCGTGAGCGAACCCACGGGACTTTAATTCGGTCAATACCGTTCAAGATTACTTGATAATCTTTGACACAGCACCGGCGCCGACTGTATGTCCGCCTTCACGAATAGCGAAGCGCAAACCTTCAGCCATAGCAACTGGCACGATCAATTTGACTGTCATCTTGACGTTATCGCCAGGCATAACCATTTCCACACCGGCTGGCAATTCAATTGTACCAGTCACGTCTGTTGTACGGAAATAGAATTGTGGACGATAGTTGGCAAAGAATGGGGTATGACGACCACCTTCTTCTTTTGTCAAAATATAGCATTCACATTCAAATTCTGTATGTGGTGTGATTGTACCAGGAGCGGCCAAAACTTGACCACGTTCAACTTCTTCACGTTTTGTACCACGGAGCAAGACACCGATGTTATCACCAGCTTGACCTTG
>CAJOPC010000048.1 GCA_905236245.1 uncultured Alphaproteobacteria bacterium | reverse complement strand
GAAGTGATATTTAGCTTTAAGAGATCCGGTATGGCTGCGATATTCTTTGCGAACATCCACATCATAACCAAGACTTAAATCCCAATCACCCGCATTGATAGTTGTACCAACTCCACCTGTGATTCCTAACCGTTTTAAACGACGGGTCGGTACATGATAGCTTGTTCCGTTGGACAATCCTACCACAAACTTTAGCATATATTTTTATAATCTGCTAAAACAGCTTGTTTTAACGGATTTATCTTTAAAATGAAACAGAAAATCCCCTATTTGGGCATGAAAAAAGCCCTATCTTAAAGGGCCTTTTTAAATGGAGCGGGCGAAGGGATTTGAACCCTCGACATCAACCTTGGCAAGGTTGCGCTCTACCCCTGAGCTACACCCGCATCGTTTAAAAACAAAACGATTATACACACTTTTTTTCCAAATTGCAAGAATTTTTTTACAATTATCTCATTTTTATAGCACGCGCCCTTTCTCCGAAAGAGCTTTTTCTTGTAGGACGTAGCCTTGTCTGATTATTTTCTGTGTTTCAGGTTGCAACTGATCTCCATAATCATCCAAATAATTCAAAACAGTCCGATCTCTTTCATCGGCTAACAATAAATTTGCATTTTTGCTCATTAATAATTGCACAACATCATCTCGACCGCTTTGTACTGCGCGCATTATCGGCGTATCTTTCAAAATGCCTTGATAATTAACACTTGCAGGATGTTGTTCTATCAAATCTGACATTTGCTGCAAATCCATATCAAATTCTGCACCAACCAACAAATCAATCCCTGCCATTTTTTCAGCACGGACCATTGCTTGATCCTCCGAGACAGAAGAAGTGCGCGCAAATACGGATTGAACCCCTTCTGGGACGAGTTCTCCTTTATAAAAAAGCCTTTCGCCAAGATAATTGCCGGCGGCATCATATGAAGTTAGATGATCAAGCAACAAATTATTTTCGTCTAAAGCCAAACAATTCCTTGTTCCGTCTGAAAACAAAAAATCAACCGTCCTATCTTCTTCATGAACTTCCGCATTATCTTGATTTGTTAGGAAAAAATCGCCTCCAAAAGACACCTTCATTCTTTGTGCATACTGATCAGCGACTTCTTGCGCGGACAAATGACCTGTTGGTGGCAACAAAAGGGCTGCAAAATTCGGATTATGCATCAATTGAGCATGATGGAATCCTTGAAAATTATAAAACAAATAATGACTCATAAACATTTCTTCGATATCAGGAGACAAATCAACATCCATATTACCTTGCCAACAAGCTTTAACAAATTTATCTCGTGCACCTTGTTCACCTAATTCATCGACCCATGCATCAAATACCTCGCATGCCTCTGTTTTGGGCTCATCCACAAACAATCCTTCACGCCTTAATGCCCGTTCTATCAACACACCCCTCAGCTTTGTTTCTGTCTCCATCAATTTAGCTATACGAAATGTATCTGCAAAGCTTAAATTTTTGTTAGAACTATAATATAATCCATCACTTTTTTGGTTAGCATGACATAACTCATGAGCTAATGTTTTAACGACATCTCTTGCCGGGCTTTTTGCCAATTCTGGGGTCAAACAAATACTATCTTCATCCATCGAATAAGAAGCAATCCCCGGCGTATCATCGGAAACCTCAAAATGCAAATGGCTTGGCAAATTGGCAAAAACCGACTCCATTTCAGGTAATCCTTGTAATATATCTATATACTCTTTTAATTGACCTGCTATCTGCTCATCCAAATTATCCAAGTTAAAATTTGTTGTAATTTGTTGTGTTATCGAACCTGTTTGTGGTGCCGATTTTCGTGCTTGATAATCCAACACCTTCCCTGCCAAAGTGTGGCCCAACAAAACGCCAAACCCTAAGGCGCTCATTCCAATCAATCCTATAGCTAAATTTCTTTTCAATTGCTGTTTTAAAGATGCACTAGACCGCATAAAATTCCCCAAACTATATTTTTCCTTTTCCTAAATCAATAATTCCATTTAACACCAACCATACCACGATAATCCGGAGCTGCATCTGCCTGATGATCTGGATTCAACCGCACACCGAGTTCACTTTGAAGACTTAAATCCTCTGTGACATTTCCTTGGTAATACATAGAAACATCATACTCACGTGCTGAAGGTTTCATACTGGCCTTATAAGTATCATAATAATAAATTTCCTCCGTTGGATGACGCCCAACCGGCAAGGTTATATTCAATGTTCCAGAACGCACTCGTAACGGCGAAGAAGCTTGTAATCCGAAAACATGTTTTTCTGTTGGACGATATGACATAGCCACGGCAAAACCATCACTATTTAAATGGGATAAATTCATCAAACCCGCTCCTGCATGAGTCCGCGTTTGACCATAATAATACACCGCCTCCAAGCTAAACTTTTCTATTGGTGTAAATGTAATTCCTGCACCAACAAAATACGTATCAGCCCCTTTGATATTAAAGGCTCCGCTGGATACCATTCCCAAGGTTGAACCATGTTCCTTCATGACCCCGGTGGAAAGTTTAAATGACAACGGCTGCCATGGCTGATATGCCAAAGCTGTGGTAAACGCCTGCATCTTATTATCTGGAGCGGAGAAATGACGATCCGTATCATCATAGAATCCATTGCGGCCCATAACCCAACCTGCCTCAACAGACCATTTAGACGACAAAGCATAAGATGTTTCCATACCATATGCATTATGCATTTGGACAAACGGATTCGATAATCTACGCCGCCAATATTCTTGTCGACCAAGTTGTGTATCTTCCGAATAGAACAAACTATATGTCATCTTGTTGCGTTTTAAATTAACTTCCATCAAACCCATTGGCAACTTGGCATTAGATCGTGTGCTGACAGAATTTCTATACAACATAGAAAATTTTTCAGTTGGTTGAATTTTTACAGGATCTCGACCATTGATAAATAATTTAAAATCCTCAAACGATTTAGATTTTCTGTACTTTTGTTGTGTTAAAAGCATGGATGTTGGCATTGCAAATGGCCGTCTATAAGCATCAAAGGCAGCAAAATTACTTGGCAATGCCGCCACATTAGGAGTTATTGCCGCAGAAGAAAGCAATCGCGTAGAAGCAATAGGAACTCGAACACTCGTTGTTCCTGCTGTGCTGACAGGTTCTCTATCAGAAGCAGGCACCCACAAACCGGCCTTTCCTTTAACGGGGCTTGTCGCGGCATCCAAATTGATTAAGCCTCGACCATATACAGAATTATATTTACCTAAACTGTCCTCGCCGGTATCCGCTCCAGATGCTTCCACATATGTTGCTGTTGCAAACAAAATTTCGACCACCTCTTGCGGAGACAAATGCGGATAAGCACCTAGCAACAAAGAAACAGCTCCAGAAACGATAGCCGCCGAAGCACCTGTTCCACCATAATTAGCATATACATCAGTGCTATTACCTGTTGGATTAATTGTGGAATAAACAGTGCTCGATGAACTGGCCGTTCCCCCCGGGGCAGACAAACAATAACTGCCCGCGATACCACATGGCTGAGCTCCTGATGCTATTCCATTTACAGTAACAGTCCTTGTCGTTGAAGAAACAGTTGTTTTGACCGAAGTCGTGGCAATAAACAAATCTTTTAATTTATTGCTGCTAGATAATGTTGGCAAATCTTCCCCGGTTGACCAAGTCGTCGTTCCGTTATAAGTAGAAGTCAAAGGAATTGCCGCAAATAAACCTGGCTGACTGTATTTAGTGCCTGTTGAATTATTCTCATTTCCCGTTGGCACAACGATAATCACATTTTTGTTGGCTGCCGAATCCATAGCATCTTTTATGTTCTCACTATAAACATCATCAATACTAGCTGCCGTATATGTTGAACCACTTAAATCAAAGGCCCCCAAAGCATCATTGCGCACCGTATTATTGGATCCATCACTCGTTGTTCTAAATGTATTATTAAACAAAACTACATTAACATTTTCTTGTGTTAAGGTTTCAAAAATTTCACGTATTGGGTTATAAACAAGCCCTGCGACAACCGGTAATACTGATGCATTATAGGCAACACCGTATATATCTCCCTGTCCTTGCATTGCCGCAACAATACCAGCCAAGAAAGTCCCTTCGTTTCCTCTATCCCAAGAACCATCCGTTTTATAGTGGACCGACGGATCCTCTTTATCATAAGTATAATTTTCTGTGTATTCATAAACCTTTAAACCACCTGTATTATACATACCGTTCCAGCTGGCAACCACATATTGTTGTGCAATAGCTTCAGATGGAGACACAAGCCCCATCACAACAGTATTTCCGCGAGGAGAAAGTCGGAGCACTTTAGATGGCTGGCCCGACTCATAAAAAGCCATCACACAATCACTATCCGCCGTGCATCCTTGCAAATTTGCAATAGTTGTGGTTGCATCCATTGCTGAAATTTGGCCGCTTGCATTTTTGGCTGGTCCATAACATTTTGTCCACGTACTTGCCTGTCCAGCACAAAAACCATAATCATAATTATACCCGTATGGAGTTCCCTGTTTATTCAACGCAAAACTACTATCCGTATCTCCCACTTTTGAAACATTAGGTCTATTCACGGAACCACTTGTCGTCACAACATCCATTGCTTCTGTTGTTGAAGAATCATAAAAATTTGAGTTAACAGAGGACCAGTCCCAATAAGAAATATTATTTTGAGATGTTCCAGACTCAGTGGATGTATCCCGCACAGACAACCCTTCACCAATAGCCATACCGCTAGAAACAACTCCTACTTTTATCTTTGTGTCTGTTACAGACGTCATCGTCTCGTCTGGGCCTACCTGTCCATTTGTTAAACGGCCCCACGGAGGGATACGATCAACCACATAGCCACTGTAGCCGCGTGCATAAGCTGCAGAACCTTGAATAGCTGGCAAAAATCCACCTTTTGCATATGCCTCATCCGCCTCAATTTCTTCCACCTTTGCTTCAAACTCTTGTTCAGTTAAATTACGTGGGGGTGGGGCCACCGTCCAGCACTCACCCGTTACTTCATCACGATAGTAATAATTTTCTCTCTGTTCTTGTTCTGTAACACAATAATTTCCAACCCAACAAGTTGAGCAAGAAAGACATCTTTCACCGTTCCAACGCTCATCCGTATGACAAACTGGCGTTCCATTTCCACCATGACCGCCCAACAAAGCAATCAATCCTCCGGCCATTCCTATTCCTAATGTTGTATAACCAATAGCCGCCCAGTCAATAACCAATGGTCGACAATCCAACTTATCTCGAACAGCCTTCGGAATACGGCGCATACAAGGCTGACCTTGTTTTGCCCCTGCTCTTAACAATGTTTGAATAGCATCACAATCGGATCGATATACCGCCATACATAATGCCGAATTTCCAGTTCTTTCATCTTCGACATCAATATTTAACCCCTCTTTTTTCCAAGCGACTAATTGCTTTAAATCTTCACTACTTGCCTCCGAATAGATTTGACTAGCGGTGATTGCCTTCATCTTTCTCAAACATTTTGGCCAAGCATTTGCTCCCGCAGATAATAATGTCGAAACGGCCAAACGATTTTGGGACCAAATAGCTTGGCAATACGGCGTATTACCATATGCATCTTCCGTTTCCAACGAATATCCCATAGACGCCAACTGGCGCAAACCATTTACATCTCCGGCGGAAGCTAATGCATAAATTCTATCACGTGCAGATGAAAATTGAGCAGACACCCCTGTTGTAATAAACAAGGCTGAACCAAGGAGCATTATTTTTACTTTATCCCATATATTCAAATAGTTACCCCTTTTGATAAATACCTACTTGTCCATCATATCACACAATATTTGCAAAAACAAGAAAAAAACACAAAAATTCGGAGTTAGTAAATAAAATTTACATATCCATCGACAACCCAACCAAAGCGCGCCAATCTGGAGCCGCTCCCTTAACATGATCTGGGTTCAAACGAACTCCCATTTCTGTCTGAAATAACATGGCCTTTGACAATTCATCGGCATAATAAAGACCAATATCATATTCTCGCGCTGTTGGTTGCAAATCGGCTTTTGCTTTTTGTCGATAAACGACATCTTGATATGCATCCCGGGCCACAGGCAAATCTATCTCTGCAACACCACGACGAATTTTCAAAGGGGACACAAATTGCAATCCCAACAAACGTCTTTCATCCACATGCCAAGAAGCGGTTACAGCAAAACTATCACTCGTTAAATTCGATAATTTTAACAATGCCGTTTGATTAGAAACTTGCGTTTTTCCGTAATAATACATACCATCAACTGTCAAACTATCCGTCAAATTGATTGTCATACCGGCTCCAATATAGGCTGTATTACTATTTCCAGACTTAAAGGCGCCACGCCCCCACATACCTAAAACAGATCCTTGTTCTTTCGAAACACCAGCAACCGTTTTCAAGGAAATCGGCCCTAAACCTTTGTATACCAATGAACTCTGGAATAAGGACATCTTATTACGATCCATATGCTTTAAATCTTTTTCATCCACATAACCATTTTGTCCAACTTGTCCGCTCATTTCGGCCAACCAGTGCTTTCCAAGGGCCATACTAAACCCAGCACCCCAAGCCTCTTTCATGTGGCCATACGGACTAGCCAACAATCGATCAAAATATTTGCCTCCGGAAGTTTCTGTATTTTCGGAATAAAACGCTTTAAATCCTAATTTTTCAGAAGGTTTAAACAACATATGAACGGATCCTTGTTTCATAGATGAATTCAACTTTGAATGCCGTTCTGAATAACTCATTTGGAAAGCGTCATTTTGAACAACCTTATCATTTCCCGCCACAAAAGAATGAAAACGTCCTTCTAATTTATTTTGCCGTTTAGATACATGCACGAAGGATGAAGTTGGCATTTGGAAAGCACGCGCATATTTATCCAAAACAACTATCTTGCGTGGCAAGCCCGCTTTTACACGTTCAAATGAGTAAGGCAAAGACACCTCTGAAGAAGACGCAGGAACAGACGGGCCAGAAGCCGCAGAAGTTAAATTAATCTGCTTTAAACCAATAGGATTAGTCGCTGCCTCCAAATTTACAACGCCTCGTCCAAAAATAGAGTTGTAATTACCCAACGCATCACTTCCCGCAATATAATTTGTAGCCGCTGCTTTTTGCTCCGCCGTCGGATCTATATAGCTCGCCGTTTCAAATAAAATTTGCACAACCTGTTGATTTGTAAGATGTGGAAATGCGCTTTTAATCACCGCCAAAGATCCCGATACAATTGGGGTAGCCATTGAAGTACCCATCATCCCTTCATAACCATATCCTTCGCTCGTATTTACGGTTGAATAAATATTACTGTCAGTGCCGCCCGGGGCGCCCACACAATATGCCATCGTATCACCGCATCGTGCAGAATACGCAGCCAAATCGGTCAAAGTATCATTCATAGAAACAACATTGACAAATAAATTTTTAAGATTATACGTTGTTCCTCCGGCATCAGGCGTGGTTCCATTAAAATAATTCGACAGCGGGGCCAAAGAATACATACTTGAATTTGCAATACTGCCTTCGCTGTAATTTCCGGCGGCAAAAACCAAAATTTTATTAGCCCGAGCAGCCGAACGATACCCTTCTAACACATCCGGGTAAGCCAACATAGTAGAATCAAATTGAGCAACTGTATTGGCCAGTGAATTAACCGTTCCAATAGATAAATTGACAATATCTGCTCCGGCACTAACTGCCTCTGAAATCAAATTGACGGAATATTGCATATCCATATCTGCCTTAATAGGAATAATCTCAGCATTATAAGCCACACCCATCATCCCCTCATTATTTTTCGTAGCAGCAATCAATCCAGACACGTGTGTTCCATGATTCATGTACTCTGTGCCTGTCGACAAAGGAATCTCATACCCAAAATAATTAAATGTTCCTGCCAAACATGTCTCGGGCGAATCCGAACAAGTAACCTCATATGCAACAGAATCGTACATAATATACCATTTATCAGCCGACTTATATCTTGGTAAATACATTGTCTTTCCAGAAGTCGTCATAGCTGTCCAAGCTGTATAAGATGTCGGGGCTGCGTCGGAAGCAACATAATTATAATTTTGATAATGTGACAAATAAAAATTCCATGTTTCTTTGGCTATATAACGCAAAACCGTTTTAGATGCATTCTTTAAATAAATATAATAACCTACGCCATCGGCCGGATCCTCATAAATATCCCAACATTTACCCGTTGTCCCAGACTTACAAGGGCCATAAACAAAATTATAGGTGCCTCCCGTTGCCACATTTGCCTTTAAATCTGGGTGATTTGTCCAAACACCCTCATCTACAACTGCAACCTTTACTTTCTCAGCACTAATGGCCTCTTCTCCGGAACCAATCAAAGTACCATCATTTTTACGCTTCACTTTATATCCCGTATACCCTCTAGCATAGGCATCTGCAGCCTTAACTCCTCCTAAAAAGTTAACACTTCCCTCCCATGTGCTCGGTTGCGCTTGATACTCGTCAGTGCTACTGAATTCTGAAGGGCTGAGGCTCAACGGAGTATCCCATTTATAAACAATATTATGCTTTTTGCTATTTCCACTATTATTCACAGCAAATGCAACACCCGTTGCAATTCCGCCTAACAAAATTTCTCCGGCATTTGGCAAAGGAATACCCAATGACGGGCTATTCAGCACAGAAGTTTCTTGAGCTCTTTGCATGTATCCAACATAATATGTATGTGCAGGTGGCTGATTGGCATAAAACGTTTGAACCGTAGACGGCGGCAATTGACGCATACAAGACACATAGGGTGTTGCGCCCTGACTTGTCAACATTTCATATCCTTGATAATCCTGTTGTTCAACAGCTTCACACAAAGGAGTTTTTCCATCGGCTCGCGGAGAATTTAAATTGACTCCCGAAGCAACAATTCTTTGCAATGCGCTCAAATCTCGATTTTGCACAACCATCATCACATAATTATATGATGACTGAGGCATCGCCCACAAAGAAATGGGGAATCCCAAAGCAATACCGGTCAATAAAAAGCGCAACTTCATAACTCCCCCTCCTAAACCAAATTTAACGGATATTGTTCCTCTATTCGATAATACTTACCTTCACCTGCTTCTTTGGCAAAGCTCGAAAACAAACAAAAAGATTCCACCAAAAACAAATCCGAGTGAAATAAATTATTACGACCAATATACGTCATCACATCAGATAATGTTGTTCCTTGTAATTTTGCCAATGTCACATGCGGATAAAACTTGAATTTATTTTGATCTGGAAAATGCAACTTACGCACAGCCGCCACTACTTTCTCCTGCAATTCCTTAAGGGCTTTATTCTCTGCGACGCCAGCCCATAAATGATGCGGAATATCTCCCGTTTCAAAATACCCAATTTCCTTTAAAGACAAATGAAATGCGGGAAAACGAATAAACCTTAATTCTTGCATTAATGCATTAGCTTGGGGTTCTTCAATATTCCCAACAAAATGTAATGTAAGGTGCAACCTGTCTTCATCTTTCCACAGGGCCCCTGGTAAATTTTTATCTAACGCCAGTAGCTGCGCTTTTATATTTTCAGGCAGCTCTAAACCAACGAACAGACGTATCATAAAAATTTCTCCTTTTCAAAACCTCGGTTTTAGTGTATAATATATTTTTGTAAAAAGGAACAAAAAAATGTCTAAAATGAAAATTTTTGAAATTCCAGATCCAATTTTGCGTCAAAAAGCCCTTGCAGTAAGCAGGGTAGATGCTCGTATTAAAGGGCTTTTGGCTGATATGTTGGAGACCATGTATTCGGGCCATGGCGTTGGATTGGCAGCCAATCAGGTTGGACTGTTAGAAAGATTAGTAGTTATAGATTGTTCCGGAGAAACAGAAAGAACTTCTCCCATTAAAATGGTGAACCCGCAGATTATAGCACACTCTGAAAATAAAATCATCCACAACGAAGGGTGCTTGTCGGTTCCAAAAGAATACGCGGATTTGGAGCGTTGGGAAACAGTAACCGTTCAATACTTAGACGAAAATGGAAAAGAACAAACGATCTTTGCGGAAGGCCTGTTATCCATCGCAATGCAACATGAACTTGATCATTTGGATGGTATTTTATTCATTGATTATTTGTCAAAATTAAAACGTGACAAATTGTTAAGACATTTGGAAAAACGTCGTCATCGTGAAAGTGGAGAAATATGTTCTTAAAACCTCATACACGCTTGATTGTGATGGGCACCCCTGATTTTATTTTACCGACGCTTTATCGATTGGTAAAAGAAACGACGGAAAATGGTGAACCTTTGTTCGATTTAGTGGCTGTTTACACACGTGCACCAAAACCTGCCGGACATGGATTAGAACTTTCTTACTCCCCCGTTCACAAAGCTGCTTTAGAATTACAAAAAACATATTCCATCCCTTTTGAAATTGTCACACCGGAAACTTTTAAAAATCCTGACAATGTGGCAAAATTCCAATCATTTAAACCGGATTTAGTTGTTGTGGGTGCCTACGGACTTATTTTACCACAGGCCGTTTTAGATGCTCCTTCGCTGGGATGCATCAATCTACATGCTTCTTTATTACCTTACGGACGTGGTGCCGCCCCTATTCAACGTGCTATTTTGGATGGCAAAAAAGAAACAGGGCTTACTATTATGAAAATGGATGCAGGCTGTGATACCGGCATGATTTTAAAACAACAAGCCATTGAAATTACCCCCTCGACAACAGCGGGAACATTAAGCGAACAACTGGCCAATCTTGGTCCAGATTTACTGATAGAAACTTTACACGAAAATCCAGCAGGAATTAAACAAGATGATGCTCAAGCAACCTATGCAAAAAAAGTAGCAAAATCGGAAGCACAAATTGATTGGAACAATTCTGCCGAACAAATTTCTTGTCAAATCCGCGCCTTTTCCCCTACCCCTGGCGCATTTACCTGTTTTAAAGATAAAAAAGGCAAACTTTTACGTTTAAAAATATATAACGCTCTTGTGTGTAAAATGGAATCTGCACAAAAACCAGGCACAATTATAGAAGCTAGTAATAAACTCGTTGTCGCTTGTGCTAATGACGCGTTGGAATTGACCGATGTGCAATCCGAAGGGAAAAAACGCACTTCCGGCAAAGAATTTTGTAATGGTCACTTGTTGACTAATGGCGACACCTTTTTAACCATAGACGAAAAATGAGATATAAATTCATAATCGAATATGATGGCACTCCTTTTATCGGTTGGCAACGTCAAGCGGGCCAGCTGTCTGTTCAAGGTGTATTAGAGGATGCATTAAAAACGGCGTTGCGTCATCCTGTCACTGTTTGGGGATCCGGTCGAACAGATACGGGCGTGCATGCCATCGCTCAAATTGCTCATATTGAAACAGAAAAAAAACTTGATACTTATCGATTATTCGAATCTTTAAATGCCTTGGTGCGCCCTTATCCGATCAGTATTAAAAGCATAGAAGAAGTGGCCGATGATTTTCATGCACGTTTTTCCGCCAAAAAACGACACTATGTTTACAAAATTCAAAACACACCTTATCCACCTTCTATCAACAAAGGACACGTGTGGTGGGTGCGTCCTAAATTAGATATTCAAAAAATGCAACAAACCGCTGATTTAATGCTGGGAAAACATGATTTTTCCACTTTCCGTGCCAGCGAATGCCAAGCTAAAAGTCCGGTTAAGACTTTGGATTCTTTTGACATTATTCAAAATGGAGAAATCATCGAATTTCATGTTAGTGCAAAATCCTTTTTGCACCATCAAGTGCGTAATATGGTTGGCACTTTGGAATTAGTTGGCGAAGGCAAATGGTCCATAGAAAAATTCAAAAAAGCATTCGAAGCATGTGACCGCACTAAGGGTGGTCCAACCGCCCCACCAGAAGGCCTTTATTTTGAATCTGTTGATTACTAAAGATTCTCTAATTTTTCTTTTAATTCTTGCATATCCTGGGGCATCGGCACCTCAAAAACAAGTTGTTTACCCGTTGTCGGATGAACAAAACCTAACACACCAGCATGCAAAGCTTGGCGCGGAAAATCACGCACAAAATCAGGGGCATTTTTGAGTGGTTTGCCGTAGGTATAATCGCCCACAAGCGGATGACGAATAGAGCTCATATGCACACGAATTTGGTGCGTTCGCCCTGTTTCTAAAACGCACTTTACATAGCTAACTAACCCACCACCATAAACATCCAACCGCGTGTAGTGGGTAACAGCAGACTTTCCTCCTGTCCGCACCAATGCCATCTTTTGCCGATTCGTATTGGAACGTCCGATATTGCCTTCAATACGACCTTCTTCTTGTTCTAATTTACCCCATACAAAGGCTTGATATTCACGCTGAATCGAGTGCCCCTCAAATTGTTTAGCCAGTGCCATGTGTGCTTTATCATTTTTCGCCACCACTAACAAACCGGAAGTATCCTTATCGATTCTGTGCACAATACCTGGACGCTCAACACCGCCTATACCCGATAAACTGTTTTTACAATGGAACAACAATACATTTACAAGCGTATGCTCCCAATTTCCTGCCCCCGGATGCACCACTAATCCCGCGGGTTTATTGATAACAATAACATCTTCATCCTCGTACACAATATCAAGCGGCATTTCCTCTGGTTTCACATCTGCAGGATCTGGCGCAGGCAAAACAATTTCAAAAATCTGGCCTGTTTCTACCTTCATATCGGGGTGTGTTGCGTACAAACCGTTATTTTGAATTTTAACCTTATTTTCCTCAATTAATCGAATAAATGTATTGCGAGAAAAGCTTGGAAAAACTTGGGCTAAAAATTTATCCAGGCGCACCTTATTCATCTCCTGTGGCACCGCGGGAGAAACAATCATATTAGATACTTCTTCTGAATCAATTTCATCTATCATAAGACAAGTATAGCAAAAAGCATACTTTTTAGCAAACTTTTTGTTGACAGCACTTTCATAACACGCTAAGATGAAGTTATCTGGACAACACAAATTAAAAGGGAGCATATTGTTTCGAAAAAGTAACGTGTTGAGGATATTATTATTTTGTTGTATGGCATTCTGCCTAGGAATAGCCGGTGTTTTTTGTATGGGCAAAAGACCTTGTCCTTTTGTTAATCCATCACAATCTCTTTCGGACAATGAACTTTATCTTGACCTTCAACAACGCTACACTCACAATCTAGAAAGAACAATTCTCAATTTGTTGGAACCTTTGGTAGGGCCAGCCAAAGTGCGCGTTTCCGCTCAAGTTGAACTGAACCTTAAAAGCGCACAACTTTCAAACGAAACCCAGACGACAAACTTAAATGCCGAAGATTCTCTTGGCAAAACAACTTCCTCGTCCAAATCATCCGAAAAACAAATTCGGAATTTTATACAAAAGCAACACATCAGCGTTGTGATTGACGGCAATATGCGCAAAGGAGATAAAGGCATCTATCAACCGCGCACACCTCTTGAAATGAGCGCATTTAAAAAATTGATTGCCAGCGCTGTTGGTTATACCCCAGATCGAGGAGACACCTTAGAAATTCAAAATATGCCTTTCGAAAGTCCGAACTCTTCTGGACATATCTTCCCAACATTTTTCTATGTATTAGCGGGCATTATTTTACTTTTATTTTTTGTGATTATTTTTATTTCTGGCACAGATTCTGACGACACAGTCAAAACTTCCTTTTCTTCGGACATGCCGAATATTATCGAAAAAATCACTTCTAATCCGTTGCGATTGATTACAGTGATTAAAAACTGGTTCTACATGCCAGAGGCCAAAAATAATAATTGGACCCCCGTGCAAAAGGTTGGCATTGCCCTGCTCGCCTTAGATGAAAATATCGTTCGACAGGTTTTGCTATCATTAGAAGATGACGAGATCCGTCGACTTGCAAGAACAATGGCTAATCTGGGGGTTATTCCGCCACGCGAATCACTTCGTGTTTTAAATGAGCTCGCCAATGCGATTGAGCAAGGTTCTACCGTTGTTGGCAATTCCGAACGCGTTCGTCAAATTTTAGATGAAAGTATTCCCAATCAACCAAAACCATGGAAAACTGGGGCAAAAGAAGGGCTTAATACAATTTGGCAAGAGCTCGTCCAAGCAAAAAGCGAACGACTTATTCCGCGGCTATCGGCGCTCCGTCCAGAACTGATTGCCTATATTTTATATCAACTTCCTAGTACAAAAGCCAGTGAGCTGGTGACAAAACTCCCGCAACCGATCGCAACCCAAACACTCATTCACTTAAATCATATGGGATATATGACATCTGCAACGCAACTGAAATTAGAGCAAGAGGTTATTCCCACTGTTCGTGATATTTTGGACACCTTAAACCTTAAAACCGGGGCCGAAAAAACATCTGAAATTTTGGGCGAATTAAGCGATACTCCTCAAAATAAAGAATTGCTAAATCATTTATCTCAAAATGCGCCGGATCTAACACAACAAATTTTATGTAAACTCATGAAATTTGACGATATAGCTCATTGGCAAAATGAAACTATTCAGATTGTATTACGTCACACACCACGCAATGTGGCATTGACCGCTTTGATCAACGCTTCTCCCGCTGTTTTAGGGGCTATTTCCCGTAATATTCCAACGGAGATGTGGACACAATTAGCAAAAGAAATAGAGGCTAAAAAACAAACTCCCAACGGGGATATTGAAAACGCTCGAAAAAAAGTGTTACAAATAGTCCAAGAACTCATTCGTCAAAATAAAATCAAGCTGTAGATCATGCCGTTTCTAGTTCCAGAAAAATTACCCCAGCACAATCCTGTTGTTATTGCCGTTCGTTCTGTTGCACCAAAAACAGGTTGCACAAGCATTGTGTGGAAAATAGCCGCCGACTATGTTCAGAACGGCAAGAAAGTTTTGATTTTTGATGAGTTATTAGGGCTACCAAACACACATTATAAAAACAAAAATGAGCAATTGATTCCTTCTGTTTTGGCCGGGGAAAACCCTTTAAATCAACTCGTTGACACGGTCCAAGGAATTGACTTTATTGCTGGTCAATCCTTAACAAATCTTCATTCCCTGTCAAATCAAGAAAAAAGCCATATTCGCATACAACTTACGCATATTATACAAAGCTATGATTATGTCATTTTGGACTCGCCCTCTCAATGCTCAGAAAGTTTTTTACCCGCCAATGAAATGTTGTGGGTATGCCTGCCAATAAAAGAACACCTCTTTAACACTATCCAACAGGCGGCAGAGCCAATAAAAATTGTTTTAAATAAAGTGCAACAAGATACAAATATTGCCAATCTCAATCTGTATTTAAAACAACTTTCAAATAACGCACAAATATCCAGACAATTTCCTATCATACAAAACGATAAAGATTTCATATAAACCTTGACTTTTTCATAAAAAAACCTTATGTTTATCATAGTATGATTTTAAGCTATAAGGAATACCTATGAAATTAAAAAAATTATTTAAATCCGCCAACGAACGCTATTTAAGAAAATTTACAAAATATATCAAAGAAATCAATAAATTAGAAGAACAATACCAGGCTCTTTCTGATGCTGATCTCAAAAGCAAAACTGACGAATTTAAAAGTCGATTGACCAAAGGTGAAACCTTGTGGGATATTTTACCGGAAGCTTTTGCAACCGTCCGCGAAGCGGCAAAACGAGCCTTGGGCCTGCGCCCGTTTGATGTTCAATTATTGGGCGGCATAGTTCTTTTCGACAATAAGATTGCGGAAATGAAGACAGGAGAAGGTAAAACTTTAGTTGCAACTTTGCCTGTATATTTAAATGCTTTAACCGGCAAAGGCGTCCATGTCGTCACCGTTAATGATTATTTGGCCTCTCGCGACAGCGAATGGATGGGCAAAGTTTATCGCTTTTTAGGTCTTACCGTCGGATGTATCACCGCGGGCATGGATAAAGATCAACGGAAAGCCGCCTATAATTGCGATGTCACATACGCCACAAATAATGAACTTGGGTTTGATTACCTGAGAGATAATATGTGCATTCATAAAGATGAAATGGTTCAACGGCCTTTTAACTATGCTATTGTGGACGAAGTCGATTCCATTTTGATTGATGAAGCAAGAACGCCTCTCATTATTTCTGGGCAAGCAGAAGATTCTTCCGAACGCTATATTGCGGTTGACAAAATTATGTCTGGAATACGCCCGGAACATTATGAAAAAGATGAAAAACACAGAAATGTCACCTTAACCGATGAGGGTATTCAATTTGTAGAAGATGCTTTGTACAATGCAGGCCTCATGGTCGGCAGTCTTTATGACACAAGCAATATTAATTTTGTACACCATGTGGAACAAGCTTTGCGCGCCCATACTTTGTTCCAAAAAGATGTCGATTACATTGTTAAAGATGGCAAAGTAATGATTATTGATGAATTCACGGGTCGTATTATGGATGGTCGTCGTTATTCCAATGGACTGCATCAGGCATTAGAGGCAAAAGAAGGTGTGGAAATCCAACCGGAAAATCAAACGCTCGCCTCTATTACTTATCAAAATTATTTCCGTATGTATCCTCATCTGGCCGGCATGACAGGAACAGCCATGACAGAAGCCCCCGAATTTGATGATATTTATAAGCTTCAAGTTGTAGATATTCCTACAAATAAACCCGTAGCTCGTAAAGATGAACAAGATGCTATTTACCATACGGCCGAAGAAAAATACAATGCTATTATTCAGGAAATTCAAAAAGCACACGATCGTGGCCAACCTATTTTGGTGGGAACAACCAGCATTGAAAAATCCGAAATTTTAGCCAATTTGTTGAAAGAGCGGACAGATATTCCATTTAATGTGTTAAACGCTCGACATCACGAACAAGAAGCACACATTATCGCTCAAGCGGGAATCCCCGGGGCCGTTACAATTGCAACCAATATGGCTGGACGCGGAACGGACATTCAATTAGGCGGCAACTTTGAAATGAAATTGGCCGAACAAAAAGAACTCCATCCAGATGCGAATGAAGCAGAGCTGGCTGAAAAAATTAACCAGGAAATTGCCGAGGGAAGAAAGAAAGCTATTGAAGCAGGTGGTCTCTATGTATTGGGATCGGAACGGCATGAAAGTCGCCGTATCGACAACCAGCTTCGTGGTCGTTCTGGCCGTCAAGGCGATCCAGGACAATCAAAATTTTATGTGAGTTTGCAAGATGATTTAATGCGCATTTTCGGATCTGAACGCATCGGGCGCATTTTAAAAACAATGGGCTTAAAAGAAGGTGAATCTATCGAACACCCATGGATTAGCAAAGCAATTGCAAAAGCCCAACAAAAAGTGGAAGAATATCATTTTGATGTTCGGAAAAACTTATTAAAGTTTGATGATGTTACTAATGATCAACGTAAAATTATCTATGAACAACGCCGGGAGATGATGGAAATGGATGACGTTTATCCCGTGATTCAAGATATGCGTCAAGAAACAATCAGTGCTTTGATTTATTCAATTGCTCCAGAACGTTCTGCCCCCGAAGATTGGGATGCAGAAACATTGCGTCAAGAAACAATCAAATTGTTGGGAATTGATGCACCATTTACAAGTTGGAAAAATGAACTCGGTATCGAACCTTCACAAATGGTAGAAAGACTGATGAAGCTGGCAGACGAGGCTTGGCAAGAAAAAACAAAGATTCTGCCTCCTGACTTTAAAAAAGATTTTGAAAAAACATTGCTCATTCAAACGATAGATATGCTTTGGAAAGAACATTTGCAAAGTCTTGATTTTATGAAAACATCTATCGGATTGCGTGCTTATGGACAACAAAATCCTTTAAATGCCTTTAAACAAGAAGCCTTCCTATTATTCCAAAACTTATTGGGCCGTGTTCGCGAACGTTTAACTGAAACGATGGGACGCCTGGAATTACAATTAGCACCGCCAACACAACCCGCCGGCACAGAGGAACAAAGCACAGAAATTCCCCCGGAACAAAATCCTTTGCCGCCAATCAATTCATCCGAAGAAATCGGAAGAAATGATCCTTGCCCGTGCGGATCCGGCAAAAAATATAAGCATTGTTGTGGCAAATTAGCCAATTAGATTTTGGCTAATAAAACGCCAATTTATGGCTTTGTTGACTATTTCTGCAGCATAGTCTGCACGACGGTTTTGGTAATCCAAATAATAAGCGTGCTCCCAAACATCCAATGTCCATAGGGGTGTAAATTCTTTCAGCCCGCATGGGGTTTCAGCATTAGAAGTTGAATAAACTTTCAAATGGCCCTTTTCTAATACAAGCCACCCCCATCCAGAACCAAATCGAGCCAGAGCCGCTTGAATCAGTTCATTTTTTAAATTTTCTATATTTTGAAAATCTGTTTGAATCAAATCAGCCAATGCATCGGAAATTTCTTTATCTTCCGCCCTTAAGCTCAACCCATTAAAAAAGAATTCATGATTCCAAACCTGTGCTACTTGATTAAATAACATAGAAAGCCCCTCTCCTCGTGCATCTGCTACTAGTTGCTCCAAGGATTTATTTGCCCATTTTCTGGGTATTAATTGATTCGCTTTTTCTACATATGCGATATAATGTTTATCATGATGGTAAAAAAATGTATCGGCCCCTATAATAGGTGTCAAAGCCGAAAAATCATATGGCAATATTTTCATTTCAATCATAAGGCTCCTCCTTTTTATTTTATATAGGTGGACTGTTATTTGACGAAATCAAGGCCTTGATTTTATTTTAAAAGTCTGGTATAATGCTTTCTGTGTAGCGGCCATGGTGGAATTGGTAGACACGCAAGCTTGAGGTGCTTGTGGAGAGATCCGTGGAAGTTCGAGTCTTCTTGGCCGCACCAAT
>CAJOPC010000047.1 GCA_905236245.1 uncultured Alphaproteobacteria bacterium | reverse complement strand
TGAGCCAGGAAAGATATCAGAGTGCTATAAAAATTGCAGAAAGTGTGATGTCTATGTTATCACAACAACCTTTTGAAAACAGATCAACGGAAGAATTAAAGTTTTTGATTGATGTTTACACAGAAGCTAGAGTCCATCAAACCCCTTATGACAAAGAAAGGTTAGAAAACATTGCGTTTCTGACAAAACTAGCTCTCAATTGGATGGCGGAGCAAAAACAAAAACAGGAGCGCAAAAATGGCTGAATGGCGAGAGGTTAAATTAGGAGATGTTGTTGAAATACGTCGGGGAGCTTCTCCACGACCGATACATCATTTTCTATCAAAGGCAGGAATACCTTGGGTAAAAATTGCAGATGCGACATCTGACGATTCCAGGTATATCACCCATACAAACGAATACATAAAAGAGGAAGGTGTAGCACATTCTGTTACAGTTGAACCAGAAACATTAATTGTATCTAATAGTGCAACTCCTGGACTTCCTAAAATTATGCAAATAAGAGCTTGTGTTCATGACGGATGGCTAGTATTTTCAAATTACAAAGGCATAATTAGAGACTTTTTATATTATAAATTTAAAGAAATACAAAGATCCTTAGTTAATCAAGCAAATGGTAGTGTTTTCCAAAATTTGAAAACTGATATTGTTCGTGAATTTCCCATTTCTTTACCGCCAGTGGAGATGCAGAGGAAGATTGCGGGGGTGTTGGGAGCTTTGGATGATAAGATAGAGTTGAACAACAAAATCAATCAAAACCTCGAACTACAAGCCCAAGCCCTCTTTAAATCCTGGTTTGTAGATTTCGAACCCTTTGGCGGCACCAAGCCCTCCGATTGGAAAGAAATTCAATTGACCGAAATTGCGGATTTTATTGGTGGTTATTCATATAAAGGGGCCGAATTAAAACAGTCCACAACTGCAATGGCTACAATAAAAAACTTTGATAGAAATGGTGGATTTAAGCTAGATGGATATAAAGAAATTGAACCATCCTCTAAGTTAAAACAAAATCAATATGTTGAGTTATTTGATACATTGGTAGCTCACACAGATTTGACCCAAAACGCAGAAGTAATTGGTAATGCAGAAATGCTTTTAAGCAAAGGGAAATATAAAAATGTTATCATTTCAATGGATGTTGTGAGAGTTGTCCCTAAAAATGGAATATCTAAATATCTGTTGGCAGCGATTTTAAAAGATCCTCATTTCAAAAAGCATTGTTTAGGATATGTAAATGGAACAACGGTATTACATCTTAGTAAAAGAGCATTACCAGAGTACAGTTTAATTTTCCCAAAGAATGTGAAAATTTTAGATAACATTTCAGGTTTATTTGAAGATTTGTATAAGAAAATTGCATTAAATATTGAGGAAAATATAAGATTGTCTATACTTCGAGACACTTTATTACCCAAACTCATGTCCGGCGAAATCAATGTCGATAATGTGGATATTTTTACTTTTGAAAGGATGCAAATTGATAATGACATCTGAAGAATATACCATCCTACTTGAAAAATTGGATGCTATAGCCAAAACCAGTGGTTGGGAAAAGGCCAATGTGATAGCAACATTTCTTGCAATTGCAGTTGCCTTATTTTTCCCACTAAGAGAGTACATTCGTACATTTTCAAAGTATGCTCTAAAAATAAGGATACCCGAATTACGCGAAAAAGGAACAGACAAGATAGATAAACCACATGTTAGTCTGACAATTAAAAATCTTTCAAAAGATATTCTATATGTAAAAGAAGCGTTTTTGTATTTTGATTTTAAAGATTATCATAATTTTCGGATCAGTATTCATCTGGGTACAAAATCAGAGTGCAAGATTTTACCTTTCTCAGAAGAAGATGTTGATTTTTTAATTTTTCCCAAAGATGTGTATAACACATCCAATGTTACAAAACACTTTTTATCCACAGATATCCAATTGGCAAAACAATATTTAAGTGGACTGACAGGTTTTGAAAAGGTAAAAGGCATTTCATTAAATATACGAACTAATCTTGGAAGGTATTATAGAAAGATTTCTAGATGGGCTTGGGAAGAAGTTTCAGAACAACTATTTGACTTTGCCTTTAAATTAGATGATGAACGAGAAAGTATTATCAACAAGTACACAACAGGAAAAATTGATAATATAAGGACTAACTTTAAAGAATATATGACAGAAATGACTAAGTTAAATGAAAAAAGATACCAAGCATATAAGGAAAAATGTGCCAGGGGTAAACAAAAAGAAAAAGAGGATAAAAAAAGAAGAAAAAAGTTCCAAAAACACAGAAAGGCTATTTCATGATCCGTAAAAATATCTTTGAAATTTTAGCTAGTGAATATGACCTAAACGCGGAAATGAAAAAGATTATTAAGCTTTTTGCATTGCCTATGTTCACCTATGTAAACCCAATGAATTTTCATCAGGGGCAATTAAACATTGAGGGAATTGTAGATACATTTTTACTGCATGGATGGAAACAAAGAAATGGGTGCCTAAATTGTGCAGAAATCCGCAAAAAACTAAAAATTGGAAAACTTTCTGATCAGCAAGATGATTTAATTTTAACTTTAGAGTATTTTATCAATTTAATACGACTTGCTCAAAATAAAGTTGGATTGGGACAAAATATGAATTTTCAATGTCCCAAGGAATATATTATGCTTTTACAAAATTTAAATCTAATTTTAGAGCATTTGAATTACAAAGAATACTGTATTGAAGATGAAGAGAAAATTTTACTTATTCCTAAAGATCCTGCCGCGTTTGCAGTGGCAGAGATTTCATCAAAAGATACAGCAATGGCTATTTTGAAATATCATCACGCATCGTTAAAAGGACAACTAGAGGAAAAGAGAAAACTATTACTAACTATCGCAAAAGAGTATGAACCATTGCTAGATAAAGGAAATGATGATTTTGATTCTTACTTGAAGACGGTTCGTGGCATGTTGAATAATGCACATATACGTCATAACAATAAGGAGGGTAAGGACAAAAACGAAATTATTGCCAAAATGAGCGATGACGAATTAGAAAACCTATATGACGAAATTTATCAATTGCTTTTATTCTGCGTTTTGGCTAAAGATAATAAAGAACGGAAAAACAAAATGGCTGAATTTCTTAAAGAGTTAAAGGAGAAAAAATGACAGACGCATTCATCAATCCTGTAAATGAGGAAGCTTATGAAAACTCTGTGATAGAGTTGTTTGAGGGGATG
>CAJOPC010000046.1 GCA_905236245.1 uncultured Alphaproteobacteria bacterium | reverse complement strand
GCATATGGTGTTTCGGCTTCTGTGATTTCCTACATTGATCGTGAAAATCGCACCAAGGCCAATATCGGCTTTAAGTGGAAATTCTAAGTTGATTGCCCGTGTCTGATTAAATAAATCATTATGCCTCCAAAATTTTATTTTTTGAGACTTAAAGAATATTCACGCAAAAATGTTTGTTGTATGTCCGCCAACTGATAAAGTGTCTTTAATTCAAGATATTCATTAGCGCCATGCATATCTGCACCAGAGCCGGAATGGTAAATAATTAAAGATCCTTTTTCTGCAAACAAAAGAGAAGTTGTAGCCCCTCCTGTTTGTTGAAAATCAATGGGACGTCCTAACACTTTTTCTGCCGTTTCTTTATAGCGTTTTAAAATGGGATTTTCTTGAGGAACAACCACGGGCAAGCCGCAAGTTAAGACTGAATAAGACACTCCAGGTTGTAACGCTGTTTCAACTTCTTTATAAAATGTGTCCAGCTCTACCTCTGGCAATAAACGAAAATCCAAATCAGCTGTAGCGTTTGCGCAAATAATGTTGACTGTTTCACCGCCATGTATTTTGCCAACATGCATTGTGTTTGTCCATTTATTTAAAGGAACATTTTCATCTAATGAATAATAAGGAAATTTTGACCGTAAATTGACGATGCTTTGTATGAGGCGCTCATTGGCATCTTTTCCCTCCCACGGTAAAGAACCATGTGCAGCTAAACCCTCAGCGGTTAAACGCAAAAAGACAGCTCTTTTACACTTATCAATAATCTTGGAAATATCTCCGCCAACATCAACATCCAAAACAATTTTTGGAATAAAGTTTGGATGAGTCGCCACAAAATGGCGCATACAACTACTACCAATTTCTTCATCTGTTTCCAACAATATAGCCATAGATAAAGGTAATTTTTCCTGTAAAACACATAGCATTGATTGAAATGCAACTGCTGCAAACGATTTCATGTCCAATGATCCTCGTCCATATAATCGACCATCTTTTTCTTCTGGGATAAATTGCTTTGGATTGGCGGGGACAACATCTAAATGCCCTAAAATAGCAATATCCGGTGTTTCTGTTTCTTTGTTAGCAATGTATAACAAAGGAGGAACGTCCTTTCCTTGAATTACTTTTACAATTGCACCTGTTCCTTGAAATAGTTTTTGACAGTAAGATACAATTCGATCAATTTCAATTTGATTGCCAGTAACACTTGGTATTTGAATTAGATCTTTACAAATAGACAATAAATCCATTTTTGTTTTCCTTTTGTGAGATTATTTATTCTTTCATCTAACAAAAATATAGGAATAAAGTCAAATAATTTTTGTTTTACAAAATAAAAATTTATTGTTTTTCATAAAAAGTTATGTTAAACTACAGACAGATTTTAAAAGCATGGATTGCTTATTAAAACAAAAGAGGGGGCGATGCAAAAATTAATAAAATTTATTTTGTCGCTGTGTTTAGGGTATACTTTGTATCCCTTGTTTTCTTATGCAGCCTATTCTGCATCGGCCAGACAAGCTTTTTATTATTATGCTAAGCAAGGAAATGTAACGGCATTGAGGGAGTTGAGTTCAAGAGGGTATTCCATTGATGTGTCGGATCAATTTGGAAATTCAGCACTGTGTGAAGCAGTTTATAGACAAGATTACTCGACTTTTTCTATATTAAAACAAGCTGGGGCCTCGACAAGTCATCCATGTGTTGCCCGAATTCCCACACAATCCATACAGCAATTTAACCAAGGCTATGTAAATTGGGCGAGGGCTGTTAATTCGCGACAAATTAGTTATGCCGGAGCAACGTATTTGAAGAGACCCGTTGCCTCTAGCATTGTAGAGGATTCTTCTGGACTTTCCGCTGCAGCAGTGGTTGGTGCAACTGTTGGTGTCGCTGCTTTAGTCGGAGGAGGCATTGCATTAGCCGGCGGAGGAGGTGGTGGCGGTAGTTCTAAAAGTTCACAGCCACAAGACCTTTGTTCAGGCGTTATTTGTGAAGATGTTAATGCTGTTTGTCGATCAGGGAGTTGCGTTTGTAAAGATGGGTATGATTATCATGGAACATCTGTTTGTCACAAAACATTAAATTGTGTGCATGGCACTCAAGTTGGAGCCTCATGTTCTTGTACAGAGGGCTGGACAGGTTCAACATGTGAAACTCCGGCTAGTTGCCCTGGATATAACATTGTCGTAAATACTTGTCCTAAAAATGCAGTCAGTTGTAGTTCTTGCAAAAAGGGGGACAAAATTGTTCTAAAGGTTGATTCCTGTAAAGAAGGCTGGACCGGTCCCGTGTGTGAAACTCCGGTCAGCTGCCCTTATAGCACGACATCGTGCGGGGAGGGATATTATGAAACTGGTAATACATGTAAATCTGCTGCAATTACATACAAAGAATGCGCCCCAGTTGATTGCGCTGCACAAGGTTATAAAACTAGTTGTGAGGAAGGATATGAGGCAACACAGGCGTGTCTGAGCGGAATAGTCCCTTATTATAGCTGTAATTTAATTGTTTTGAATTGTAATCATGGAAGCCAAGTTGGAACTGAATGTGTGTGCGATGAAGGATGGGAAGGCACAAATTGTGATACTGCTTCGTCTTGCGACAGTAGTTTTAATTTAAAATCTTGTCCTTCTCATGCAATATGTTCCCCCTGTGTATCTGGTAGTAAAACTTTATATAAAGTAGACTCTTGTAAGGAAGGATGGGATGGGTATAATTGTGGTAGTCTATACTATTGTGCTTTTACAACTCTATCATGTGGTGAAGGCTATCATGAAACGGGACTTACTTGTAAATCAGGAGAGACAGTATATCAAATATGTGCGGAAGATGGAATCGATTGTGAAGCTGGAGGTTTTAATTTATCTGAGTGTCCGTATTGGGCAGAAAGCTGTGCCGCTTGTACTTCAGGCGATACTGTGAAATTTAAAGCAATTACATGTTGGGAAGGATGGGAAGGCCCTTCTTGTGAAACAAAACATGTTTGTACAGATGATTATGTGCCGTATGGTGTGGCTTGTACAGGAGAGTATTCACAAAAAACAAACAATGAATGTTGGTCTGGGGAAGATGTTTTTTATGAATGTACGTGCCCTGGTTTTACATCGGATGAAAACTGTATTTCTTCGGAACAAATTTGTGAAAAAAATGGAACATCTTTTTACAAGTGCAACCAGTGTAAAGATGGTTGGGTTTCTTCTGGAAATTCAGCTTGTCGTGTAAATTCTTGCTCGGGGTATAATTTCACAACTTGTCCTGAAAATGCTGCGGAATGTGCACAATGTTTGTCGGATACGACAGTTAAATGGAAAGTTGTCTCTTGCAAAGAGGGGTGGAAAGGAACTGATTGTACTACGCCAGCCAGTTGTACAGGATACAATTTTGATGAATGTCCAGAAGATGCATTAGAATGTGAAGTATGTTTGTCTGGAACAAATAGAAAGTATAAGATTTCTGTTTGCCCTGCGGGACTTACATTGGTTGATGAAGCTTGTGTTTGTAGTGATAAAGGCAGTTTGACAACGATAACTCATTGTAAATCGGAAACCACATGTCAAAGTGGAGAAATGACATACCATACTTGTATAGCTTGTGATGATGGCTATAATCTGTGGAATAATACTTGTGTGATTTGCCCCGCAAATTATTATGCACAAAATGGCGCATGTTTTGCATGTCCCGCGCATTCATCTGCGCCCATTAATTCAACTGGGCCAGAGGCTTGTGTTTGTGATCCTGATTATGAAAAGATAAATGGGCTTTGCCGCCCGATAATGAGCGAGGAGGAAAAGCAAAAGTGGCGTCAGTATAGTAAAGAAGAATTTGAAGCTCATCCAAATTATATTAACACGAATACTTTAGCGCCGATTAATGCAGCACAGGCTTATAGCAAATTTATTTTATATAATGATGAAGATGGAACTTTTGATTATAGTTCTCTTGCCCCGGTTAAAGTAATCGTAAATGATACCAAAGGTGGACAGCAGGATACTGCTTTCCAAAATGCGGCAAAAGTTATCAATTTTGCTGTAGATGAAAATGGTGATTATGATTCTTTAGGAGAAGATAATGTTTATGATAATGGAGGACATGGGATAAGTGTGGCAAGTGTGATTGCTGCAAAGTGGAATAATACGAATGATTATTGGGGGGTGGCGCCCAACGCGTCTGTGTACCTTATGGGTAATGGAATTGCAACTAATAAGCAACTTGAACTAATTCAAACCGCTGTTGACAAAGGGGCTCGTATTTTTAATATGAGTTGGATTTCCGGATCAAAACTTGCTTATTCGGCGACTTTAGAGGATGCTCGAGAAACCTTTGATGCAACTGGTTTTACTTCTATTAGACAAAGATTCCAATTGTTGGGTCGTAATAATGTGGTTATGGTGCAAGGAGCTGGTAATGATGGAACTGGTTATGCTCCTTATCCGGTAGCTGCTGCTGGAGCGCATGAATGGGCTGAAGATGGGCGAAAATATAGTTTAGAGAATTTATATATCGTAGCAACAGGTATTAAAGTCAATGAAACAACTGGACAATATAGTTCACACGTAGGAAATAGATGCGGTTATACACAAGCTTGGTGTATAGGTGCTCCTATTGGGACAAAGACGCTTTATGGTAATTTTGTTGGAACGTCAAATTCAACTCCCATTGTGTCGGGGGCCGTTGCATTTTTAATGGGGGCGTATCCTTATATGACATCTCAGCAGATTGTTGAACTTATTTTCAGAAGTGCTAATAAAAATGCAACAAATTGGGTGGATGATGGTTATTGGACTGATAGTTTTGGACATGTTTATCGTACGAGTAGTTTATATGGCCATGGTGCATTGGATTTAGGGGCCGCAACAGAACCAATGGGTGTGATTTCCATTCCTACTTCAACGACCACATCGAATTCTTTAGGAAATTTAAATGCCATACAAAAATCTTCTGTAGCTGCGACCAAATTAGCTTTGCCTCGGGCTTTAAATTCTAATTTATCAGTTTCTTTGCCAACGACAATAATGGGATTGGATGATTACAACCGTCCATTTCCAATTCTTACACGGGGTTTTATTAAACAAGCTCATCGAACAGATCAGTCATTTTTACGGCATTTCAGATCTTTTATGAATCGAGATAAAAGGACTATTACAGGTGTGCCGGATAAAATGAGTTTTGAGTTTGCCTCATCACTCACAGATGATAATTTGTTAGGCCTGGGTATTTTAGATATCAATTATCGTTTTAATGATAAAGCTTCTTTGTTGTTTTCATATCGTTCAGATAGGTTAGAGGAGGAAAGACACTTTGATAAAGCATTAGCAAATCCATTTTTAGATATGCGTAATAGTTATGCTTTGACTCAAAGTTTTAGCCCGAATAAACGTTGGACTTTTAAATTAAACGCGACTTTGGGAAAAAATGGTTTTTATGAGGGAGATGAAGATTTAGATGAAGAGTACAATAAATCTATGCAGGCTTTTTCATCTGAGGTGGATTATAAATTAAAAGGTGATTTTACTGTAAAATTTATGGGCGGATTATTATCTGAAAAAGATTCTGCATTAGGGGTGCACGGGACAGGAGCTTTAGAAACAGATACCAGTCGAACTTATTTTGCTGGAGGTGGAGTGAGTTATCAGCCTATTTCAAAGCTGGCTTTATCTGCAGTGTATTACTATGGTCGGACAGATGTGCCCAAATCAGGGGGAATCATTTCATTTGATAATATTATCAGTGACGCATTTGCATTGGATGCGCGTTATCATTTAGACAATAAGCAAATGTTTGGAGTGCAGCTTTCTTCTCCATTAAGAATTAAGAGAGGTTCTGCTACCTTTAATATTCCTGTTGCGCGTGATATGACCTCAGATACAGTTTATTATGATACAATGAAAGTAAAGCTTAAACCAGAGGCCAGAGAATATGATTTGGGTTTTTATTATGAAAAAGAAGCTTATTATTATGATTGGCGCGGAGAGTTGATGACGCGTTTCCATCCGGATCATATGGCGGATGCTAAACCGGATTATAGAGCTTTGTTCGGTTTGTCTTTAAAATACTAATTTTACTGTTTACTTTTAAAATTGTATAGTATACAATCACCTTAAAAATAAAAAGGTATTATATGCAGCCAGATCTTTTTTGGGGTAATATTTTTTCTTTATGTTCGGCACTTTGTGTAGCAGTCTCCATGCTTACACAGAATAAAAAGAATTTTATGCATTGGCAGTCCTTTAATTCTTTCTTTGGTATTTTGGCGGATATAGTTTTGTTTGCGAATACGGCGGTTATTTTTGACACATTATGTTGTTGTAGAAATGTTTTATCCTATAAAAATCATTTAACAAAAAAATTAGCAATTTTATTTGTTTTAACGGGAATTTCTGTTGGTTTATATGTCAATAATTTGGGTTGGATAGGGTATTTGCCTATTTGTGCTTCGGTCGGCTTTACAATTTGTATTTATCTGACAAAAAATGAACAACAAATGAGGTATGCTTCTGTTTATAGTATGACTTTATGGTTAATACACGGGATCTGTATTCGCGCTTATGCCGGTAGTGTTGTTAGCTGCATGCTGATAATTTGGACAAGTATTCAAATCATTTTAAACAGACGAAATCATTTGTGTTATGAATAACGCTTGAGATAAGGTAATTAATTAGACTATATCTGCGCCGCAATTCGGTTGGTCGCAAGCTAGTAAAAGCAAGGGGCTGGCGTTGTCGGAGGAGAGTGTGGATATTTCAACCCATTGTGCTCCATTGGAATCTAAGCCATCTCCTGTTGTGGCGGGATCACCATTTACGGCAACATCAAACAAAATGCCTGTGTGCTGGACACATCCGGTTAGGCCACTTTCTTTGGTAAAATGATTAAACAAAATTGTATGTTGGCGCTTATTAGATTTATCTACCACATCACAATTGGTTTCTTCTTTGATTTCACGGATTACGGTTTCCTCTGGTGTTTCATTGTTTTCCGGAGTGCCGCCCGGCAAATCATAAAGGCCGGTGTAGGGGCCGCGTGCTTTTTTAATAACCAAAATTTTATCTTCTTTTTTTACAACACCATATACACCTAAATGGGCACGCGTTACATCTTCTCGTAAGAATCCCAAAGGCTTTTTCACGGAATCTTTAATGCTGTTCCATAAATCTTTTAAGTTTTGATAGCTGAGTTTTTTTTCAACACTTCCCCAATTAACCCATTTAAGGTCATGGACTTCCGGGCTTGTATTGTCGCTAGGTCCGATATCTTCTGCTAAATACATATAAACTTCGCAAGATTCAGTGCCACTGTCGTAGCGGATAACGGCAATTTCTTTATCGGAGAGCAAACGGCAATCACGTTTAGTTTCCTCGGCGGTTTCCCGGATGGCACATTGTTGTAGAGTTTCCCCTGGCTCTAAATGACCTTTTGGGAAAGTGTAGTCATCTTGACGATCACGATAGACAAGGCCCACTTTGTGATTGATGGGATTTAATAAAATTAAGCCCGCTTTTTGAATTGGCATGATGCCTCCGTTGTTATAAACTTGCTCCCAGCTCCTTTGCTTCGGCCAATTTCGCCGGTGTTTTGTTTGTTGAATTATCGGCAGTCACTATGCCTTTGTCCGTCATGCCCATATAAGCAATCATGCCTTGATATTGTCCGATGGATCCCGCATAAACGTTAGGGGAATAGGACGAAAGTAAGAGTGCACTATATTTGGCCTTTGGCGGATGGTTGATAGCATAAAAGCGTTGTATAACCGCCTCTAATTGGGCCGACATGGTAAAGTAATAAACCGGTGAGGCAAAGACAATCATTTCTGCTTCTTGGAGCAGGGGATAGATTTCTTGCATGTCATCTTGCTGTGCGCATTTTCCATTGCCTTGAGCACGGCAAAATCCACAAGACATACATCCGTTTACTTTCTTGTGAGCGACATCTAATACGGTAACTTCGTGGCCTTTTGATTCTGCGCCTTCTTTAAAAGAATTAACAAGGGCGACAGTGTTTCCGTCTCTCGTGGGGCTACCATTTAAGATTAAAATTTTCATATTGACTCCTTTGCTGTATGATTTGATATTAGCTGAATTTCATACAAAGTCAAGGGAAATATTTTCCGAAAGTTTGACGGAATGATATGAAAGCACAACGTATACCGAAATATCCCCCGATGCATGATGCTCGGGGGATTTTTGTATTATTGTTGACATGTGTCCGGAATTTTGTAGTCTCGTCCTGGAACGACTGTCCCCTTACAGCAGCCAACTGAAGCACAACCACCCCAGCCTTGGAATTCAGTACAATATGGAATTTCTCCTTCTTCACAAGCATAACAGGCGGTTCGAGAGCATATTCCATTATTTCTTGAGTAGCAGTAAGGCAGTTCATTTGGCCCACAGCATGCATCAAATAAGTGATTTGAGTTTGGATCATCTAGATGCACAACATTATCACTACAGCAATCGGCAATTTCACAGCTTCCATCATTGTTGTAGTAGGAACAATAAGGTGTTTCATTTTGTTCACAACATGCCTTCATATCATATTCTGTGACGCCAGGAACAGGTTTCATGATTTTGTTGTTCGAACAACATTGGGTTTGTTTCCAATCGCATGTGCCCAGTGAATATTGATAGCAGTATGCAGTTGTATCGGGCCCACAACAGGATGCAGCTAAACATTTGCCATTGTCATCATAGTAATAACATGATGCCTCTGTTCCATACCAACAACACTCTCCTCTGATACAAGTTCCATCGTCATCATATTGAGCGCAGGAAAATGCGTTAGATGAACAACATAAGTCTGCTCCATGTTGTCCTTTGCCTCTAATAAGGTTTTCCTCTGCACAACATCCTGCTGATAGACATATTCCTTTTTCATTTCTGGCAGAGCAATAAGGTGTTTGATCCTGATTACAACAAGTTGCGACTCGATCAAAGTTTGTCTTTATTTTATTTGAAGGACAACAGCTTGTCCAACCACAAGTTAGATTGTTTTTGCCTATGGAAGGACAGTAGGCTTCTTCCCCTGGATTACAGCATGTTTTTAGAATGCAAATTTCGTTATCAGATACAGCGCAATTAGGTACTTGTCCGTTTGTGCAGCACAAATCATTGCCATTAAATCCTACGCCCTCATAAACAACACCATTACAGCAAGCTGAACTCGTACAATCTCCAGAGTTTGACCTGCCAGTACAATAAAGTTTACCAGAACAACAGGAGAGACTTCCCCAGGGTTGGAGAAAGGGAGTTTGTCCTTCAGGACAGCAGGCGTCTGCTCCGTTAGGGCCCAGTCCTTTTGTTACATTGCCATCGCAACAACCGCCGGATATACACTTACCTTCTAAATCGCGTTGGGCACAATAAGGTGTTTGTCCCGCATCACAGCATACGGGCATATCGTCAAAATATTCTTTGACTCTGTC
>CAJOPC010000045.1 GCA_905236245.1 uncultured Alphaproteobacteria bacterium | reverse complement strand
GACAGAGTCAAAGAATATTTTGACGATATGCCCGTATGCTGTGATGCGGGACAAACACCTTATTGTGCCCAACGCGATTTAGAAGGTTCTTGTATTAGCGGTGGTTGTTGCGATGGTTCAGTAACTCCTGGCAGTAAGCCCACTGATAGGGATGTCTGCTGTCCTACCAAGGAGTATGGAGAGAATGCTATAGGATATTGCAGCGATCGTAGTAGTTATAGTGGTTGTGGATATTCAACTTGCTGTCGATCAGGTCGAACATTCGAAGATTTTGATGGGACTGGTGCTTGCTGTGATGCAGGTACTACGCCTTATTGTTATAGAGTTAATCCAGATGGCAGTTGTGGTGCTACCTCTTGCTGTTATTCAGATATGATACTTACGGATTTTGATGGGATTGGCGCTTGCTGTACTGAAAATAGCACGCCCTATTGTTCCTCCCGCAATCTGGATGGAAGTTGCCGATATACGGGCTGCTGTTACAAATATGGTAGTGAAAGATTAGTAGAATTTGATGATGTGGCAATTTGCTGTGGTGGAAGCAGTCCATTTTGTCAAGAATACGATAGAAACGGGAAGTGTATACAGCCGAGATGTGCTTATGGTTCTTGCACTCCTTCCTGTATAGACGAATATGATAATGGGGTCTGCAAATTCAAGGGTTGTTGTCGGGACGGAGAAAAAGCTTATTGTAGCCATCGTAATTCAGATGGTAATTGCAGAGAATATAGCTGTGGACCCGCAGATTGTACCGTCCCCTTTATGGATCAAGAACTTGGACCATATGGGTACTCTGCCAGCTGCTGTACAAAGGATCAAACAGGGTATTGTACTTCTCTTGATGATTATGGTGTCGTTATATGTTCGCGTTCTGCTTGTTGTTCTGGCACAGTATATGAAGGTTTAGGATACAGGTCGGATTTATGTTGCCAAGCTGGCACGGAATTATCTTGTGCACGATATGAGGACGAGGAGTGTGTTTTGGGTGCTTGTTGTCGGGATGGAGAAAAAGCTTATTGTTCCGAATATGATCGCGATGGCAATTGTATTAATGCTCGGTGTGGTCAAGTTTGCGACGAAAATTCTGCAGGATTTTCCACCGGACATTGGAGATGTTGTGCGGCAGGAAACATGTTGATCGAACATCCGAACGGTCTCACATATTGTTGCTCAGCAAATTCAACGGGCTATGGTACGAGGAATGGAGAATGTTGTTATTCGAATAACCCGCCTTACATTGCCTACCGTAGTGGTGACTATATTGAAACAGCTTGTTGTAGTGGAACCACTTATTTCCAATCGAAAGACTCTGATAAATATTATAGACAAGGTTGTTGTTTTGGCACCATATACGAAGGTTTAGGAACAAGCAACGGCGATTTGTGTTGTGAATCTGGCACAGAATTATCCTGTGTACAATACAAGGGAGGGGAGTGTGTGCTTGGTGCTTGTTGTTCGGAAGGGAAAAAAGCTTATTGCGCCTCCTACGATAGCAATGGCAAGTGTGTCTATACTAGTTGCGGTCCCGCAAATTGTACTCCCTATGCAGACCAATCCGAATCTGGGATATATAGGGGAAGTGCCGTTTGCTGTGCCGAAGGAGAAACAGGTTATTGTCGGTATCGTTTTAATTACGGCGGACATGAATGTGGGGAAACTGCTTGTTGCACCGGTTCTGTATACCGAGGTTTGGGAGTGGATGGTCGAGATTTGTGTTGTGTAGCAGGTACGGAATTTGCCTGTGCCCAATATGATGATGATAATAACTGTATTATCGGTAACTGTTGTGCCGAGGGAACAAAAATAGCTTGTACCAATTATAACGGAGATGGGGATTGTACTCGAACAGAATGTGTGGCACAATAGAAGAAGAGATGTGTTGCACAAGCGGTACAGGATACATTTCCTATGGTTTTTGGGTTATATAAAGACAAGTTGTTGTTATGACACTGTTTCCGTTGGAACTGGTCCGAATAATTCCGGTGAACATATTAAATAACCTGAATAAAAAGTTGTAGTGAAAAGCTAAATACATATTTTTTTCTTGACATTCCTGTGAAAATCGATAAAACAAAGGAATACAACCTTAAATTTAAGGAGGATTAAATGGATAAAGCAAAATGGGGTTTAAAGCGTCAATGTCATAAGTGTGGTGCCTTTTTTTACGATATGGGTAAAAAGAAATTTACTTGCCCAAAGTGTGGTGTAGAATATACTTTGGAAACCTATGAACAGGCCAGAGAGAAACATTTGGCAAAGATGGCCAGAAAGGCTGCTCCGAAGTTGGATGATGAGGATTTGGATGCAGAGACATTACTCAACATGGCGGCCAATATTCCTTTGTCCGATGATGATGACGATACAAAAGATTTGAATGTTTTGGATGATGAAGATGATTTGGGTGAAGCAAATCCGGATTTAAGTGACATCATGGAAACATTTGAAGACGAGAATAATGGTTAAAGAACTGCCTCCTTTTGAGTCTTTGGCGGGGAAATTGTTGATTTCCGCTCAAAATGATGCCGGAGATTTTTTCAATAAAAGTGTCATTTTAATCACGGAGCATTCGGCGGAAGAGGGCGCCGTGGGATATTTACTCAATCGTCCAATGCAAAATTTGGTGGCGCAAGAAGTTTTTAAAGATCGTGATATTTCATTTCTCGGCTCTGATTTTGTGATTAAAAATGGGGGGCCTGTAGATGTTACACATGGTGCCGTTTTGCACAGTGCCGAATATAAAGCTATTGATTCCCATACATTATTTCATAATTTAGCAATTACAGAAACACAGCAGATATTGGATGATATCTCAAATCAGCTTGGCCCTCAACATTTCGTTGTGTTTATTGGGAAATCAGCTTGGGCTCCAGGACAATTAGAAGAAGAAATTATGGGCAATATGTGGATTCCTGCACCATACTCTTTTGATCTTGTTTTTAATGTGCCAGATAACAAAAAGTGGCAAGAAGCTCTTGCCACCTTAAATATTGACGCCAATTTATTGGCAAATCGCGCGGGAAAAGCTTAACCTTTCGCACGTTCCACATAGGAATTATCCTCTGTGGATACAACAATCTTTTCGCCTTGAGCAATGAAAGGAGGAACGGTTGTCCGAATACCATTTTCCAATGTGGCAGATTTAAAGGAGGTTGTCACTGTTGCGCCTTTAATGCAAGGTTCTGTTTCAGATACCACCAAAGTGACATGTGGGGGCAAATTGACGGAAACGGGTTTCCCTTCAATAAAGTTCACAGTTACTGCCATGTTGTCTTGCAAAAATAAAGCACGATCTCCCATCATTTCTGCAGGGATTTCAAATTGATCATAAGTTTCGGAGTTCATGAAGCATAAATTATCGCCTTCACGATATAAATAAGTGCAATCAAATTCTTCGCTCATCAACTTTTCAACAGTATCAGCTGTGCGCCAGCGTTGTTCTGTTTTTAAACCTGTTTTTACATCGCGCATTTCAACTTGAATAAAGGCACCACCTTTTCCCGGTGTGATAATGTTGATTTTTGTTATCAGATATTGTCTGCTGTTAAAGTCAATGACCCAACCTGGACGCATTTGATTTGCTTGTTGCTTCATATTTTAATCCTTTGTTTTTATGTTTAACCTTGAAAAAATTGAATGAATAGAGTATACTAAATTCCAAAAGGAAAGTCAAGATGAAATGGTGGCAACCGGATTTATATTTGAAAAATGCACCCTCTCGGATTGTGAGGCGTCAAGTTATTCACGCTATTCGTCATTACTTTGATGCCCAAGGCTTAAACGAAGTAGATGTGCCTGCGTTGCAGCCCGCTCCTAGTGATGAGGTTCATTTAAAATGTTTTCAAACGGGGGAGATGTATTTACATACTAGCCCAGAGTTGGCGATGAAAAAATTGCTTGTGGCAGGTGAAACGGCTATTTATACGCTTTGCCACGCTTATCGGGATGAGCCTGTATCCGATACGCATGCCCCCGAATTTTTGATGTTGGAGTGGTATCGAACAAACACAGATTATCACGCTATGATGCAGGATACAATTGGTGTTGTTCGAGCGTGTTGTGAAGTCTGCAATGTGAAGAAATTAAAGCATAATGGTCGTGTGTCGGATCCATTTCAAGAATGGGAAATTTTGACTGTTGAAGAGGCATTTAAACGTTATGCTCATGTGAATTTATGGGCAGATGATTTGCGTGCCGAAGCGGAGGCAAATGGCGTTTTTTGTGGTGAAAATGATACATGGGAAGATGTGTTTTTCCGCATTATGTTGAATAAAGTAGAAGATCATTTGGGCGATGGTCGGCCAACAATTTTGTGTGAATATCCTACTCAATTGGGAGCACTTGCTCGTAAAAAGCCAGACGCTCCAAAGGTTTGTGAACGTTTTGAAGCATATGTTTGTGGGGTGGAGCTTTGTAATGCTTTTTCGGAACTTACAGATCCAGCGGAACAACGTGAACGTTTTAACTTCAACTATGCTGAACGCAAACGAATTTATGGTTGGAATGATCCAATGGATGAAGATTTTTTAGAGGCGTTGGAATACGGCATGCCAGATGCTAGCGGTAATGCTTTGGGCGTGGATCGATTAATTATGCTGATTTCTGGCGCGGAAAAATTGGCTGATACCGTTTGGGTTCCGGTGAAATAAAATTTTATCAAAGGAGGTCATATGGATAGAAATACGGTGAAATTACGTTGCTGCCATACAGGGGAAATCATTTTGGTAGAAAAAAAGTTGATAATACACCGCCACAGAAATGGTGAACTTAGCCGTATTGGAATGTATGTTGCCTTGAAAGATTATTATAATAACTCAAGGGATGTGTTTGCTCGGCCTAGACAGTATTGCGTCGGTCCAGAGATATTTTTTGATAGGAAAGGCAGAATAGAGTCCATATATGTGCGCGGGAAGCCACAATCTCAGCCGGGGGTTGCTCATTTAAACCAATGTATTTGGGATTCTCCAGTTTTATGGGCCAAAGATTTTTATGCCAATGGTAGAGTTAGAAAAACTAATTTTTTCGGTCCGCAAGGTAAATTCACTCCCTCTTTAGCTATGATTACAGCGCTAAAAAAAGAAAAGTTATGGGATGCTGTTAAACAAGCCGTGGCAGTTCAGCCAGGGGAGAAATTGACCCCGTCCCTTGGGCAAATAGGAAAAATATCGAGACAATGTCGATAGATGCAAGATTAAATAAATCTTGACACACACCTCTCAAAATGCTATAATGCCCGCATTCGCTTGGGGATATAGCTCAGTTGGTAGAGCGACGCGTTCGCAATGCGTAGGCCAGGGGTTCGACTCCCCTTATCTCCACCAAATTTTTTTAATGCCTCTGATTTTAGAGGCCTTTTTTATTCTATTTGTAATTAAAAATCTATTGACTTTTGAAAGATGCTTTTAAATAATAAGCAGTAGGAGAGAACAGTATGGAATACTTGGATTATTTTGATGCTCAACATCGTTTGTTGGGGAAAAAGGAAAAAGTTGAAATTCACAAAAATGCTTTGTGGCATCACACTTTTCATTGTTGGATTTTCACATCAAAGGGAGAAATTATTTTCCAATTGCGCGCCAAAAATATAGTGGCTAATCCCAATGTGTTGGATATTTCTTCGGCGGGACATATTGAGGCCGGAGAGGATCCTTTAGCAGGAGGGTTGCGTGAGTTGAATGAAGAATTGGGACTTAATGTTGGTCTAAATGATTTAATCCGATTGGGTATTTTTCAACATGCTTCAGATGCTTTATACCCGGATGGTAGCCCAAATCAGAACCGGGAATTTTGTTATACATATTTGTTGAAAAGTGATAAACCGCTAGATCAATATCGTTTGCAAAAAGAGGAATTGGGTGGTATTTACACAATACCATTAGTAGATTTGTTTAAAATCTTTACACAAGAAGTAAAGCAGATTCAAATTTCCGGATTGGCTTTTCAAGACTCAGGAGAGTTGAAGTCTGAAATTAAAACGGTTTCCTTAAAAGATTTTAATCCTGAATTTTTGCCGGAACATTATATCAAAATAGGCATTATGGTAGAACGTGCCTTAGAAGGGAAAAAATACTTTGGAGTTTAATTAACCTTTTATTCTGAGCGAAATTTCAAGTGCTTTGACTTTTGCTTTGTCTTCTTTCGCATGGAGTTTTAAGGTTTTCTCCAAAGATAGATCCTGTCGTCCGCCTTTTTTATCCTTTTTTGATGAATAAATTGCAATGGCAATGGCCCATTTCAGCGACTTCCTTAGCATGTTCGGAACATGGACAAAGCCCGCGACTTGGATCACAAGGACAACAGCCATTGGTTGCATTTAAACAACGATTGATAATTTTATCTGCAAATTGGGAAAGCTCCCATCCTTTTGCTTCTGCATAAAGACTTATAGCATGTTTAAAATGTTCGTTATTCATAAAAACTCCTTTCTTATTTAGTTATGTCAGTATGTAAATAATTTGTATTAAGCCTAAAATAAAGGCAGATTGCAGCCCCGCCATGACATCATCCATCATAACGCCCAATGGGCGTTTTTGTTGATCCCACATGGCAACAGAACCAAATTTAACAACATCAAAAAGACGGAATAACAAAAAACCTAATAACAAGATAGGCCAGTGCAAAAAGCCGGGGATAACGATACAAAATGTTGTCATTTGGCCGACTACTTCGTCAATAATAACGCAACGAGGATCCTTTTCTTCCTTGTTTTTTGTGTATTGGTCAATAGCTGCAATTCCCAAAAAATATAAAGCAATTGTTGCAATCCAGAGTAGGGGCATAAATATTTGCCCTAAACAATAGGCTAAAGGAAGCGCAACAAGGGATCCTACGGTTCCCGAACCCTTTGGGAAAAAACCAACTGGGCCCAAAGTCGCAAGGCTTTTGAGTTTGAGTTTTGAAAGTACTTTCCAAATAGAAAAATTTTGTATTTTCTTTGGAATTATCAATGTTTTTTTAGATTTCTGTTGATCCGAATGCTGTTGGGTCCGTTGGTGCACCTTGGTCCGCGATTGGACTTGCGAACGTGTTGGCGCCTTGTTCTGTTTGCGCGGTGAAGTTTTGTTCTGTTGGCGCTTCAATGGCTTGGTTGTCCTTTTGCTCATTTGACTCCTCCTGTTGATTTGAGTTATTTGCTGGGAACGTTAAAAAATTAGCATTTAATAATTCTTCCAACGTTTTGACTCCCGGTTCACCATCTGATTCTGGCTTTACTAGGTAAACCCCACTTTGTGACAAATATTCTTGCACTTCTCGATAATTCGGAATAGAGCCTCTGACCAAAACGATCGTGGGCAAAACCCTGGCATCGCTTTCCATTTTTTGAAGTATTTGCTTTTGTTCAAATAAGTCAGCTCCCGGGGTCATAGAAACGCCAGAACTGGCCGTCCATACGCATGTATCAATTGGTTGAGAAATATCAACTGTCCATGTTGTATCATCACTTAATACCTTACACAAAACGGCAACATCGTCGGACGAATAGACCAAATCCAAAACTTTTCCTTGCAGAGCAACATGCTTAAACGCCATCATATCTAAGTTGGAGCCAAGTTTAGACAAGTTGTTGATATCTTGTCCCTTCATACTAACAGGCTTTGTTGCAGGAGCAACAGGCGTGCTAGACAGATTAGTTGCTGCTGGTATTGTTGTCGGAGCTGCGCCTGTTCCAGGGGTTGGAACGACAGACATTACAGCTTTTGTTTGCACAGGCATAGCCATAGGCATTGATTTTGGTGCCGTTGTTACATTAGAAGGTGTCGGAGATGGTGTTGTTGACACCGTGTTCGGTGTTGGCTTTTTCGATGAATGTCCAACATGGCGCCATAAGAAGAACCACAATCTCAGCCAATAAGCTGTTGCAAATCCAATAAAAAAGCTTCCCCATAACCAAAGGCTACGCCAATTTGTGCGATGAAAAATATCTTGTTCGCTAATTAAATCTACCGAGAACAACAATGCTCCCCATAGAATCAGCCCTGATAAAAGTCCCCCTATGTATTTTTTCATCTGTTGAGGCCTAAATCCGTGATGCTTCTGTTGAAACTATGCATTAAATCGTTTGTCAAAGAATTATCCCTATCCGGACCTTTCTTGTGATTTTGGATGAACGTTAAACGATCATGCATCAAATCGACTTGAGCCATATGAAGGGCGATTTCATCCGGAGTCGCGTTGCGGGAAGGGGCTCCGGCAATGGATATCTGTGGTGTTCCATGACTTGGATCAAAAGAAAAAATCGTTATTTCACCACTTCTATTTTGGGTTATATATTGATTACGTTTTGTATCTAATGCAATCGAACATTCCTCTACCGTGCCTGAGCCCGGATTCGGATGCTTTTGCGTCAATTTAAATATAGTTGCCTCAGTTGGAGGAGGTGGTGGCAGGCTTGAATCTATCTCAAAGGATGTTTCAATCGTATCTGTTCCCAGAGTTTTTGGAGGTAAGGTGAACGCTTCCACTTGTTGATCCAAAAGCTCACTGAATTCTGTTTGTTGTGCGGCTGGCCACGAGGAAAAACCAGAACAACTTAAAAATTCATTGTACAGATCTGGTGATGTTGAGGACCGAGATTGCGCCAAAGCTCTGGCCATATTCTTCCACATGCGTGCCGGATCTGGCGGATTTGCTCCGCTTCCTCTATTTGCTATAAATGTATCAATTTCCGCAGCGAGGGCTTGTTGTTCTCTAAACGGTGATGCCCGTAACAAATCGGCATATTTTTGTTGGAAAGCCGTTTGACCAAGGATCATATCTTCTGTTGCATGAGCTAATCCCATTCCCTTTATAACAGCCTCAAATTCAGGAGGGAGTGGGGGCAGAGGAAGTTTTGCCTCTTTACGTTTTTTTGCCCATTCTTCGGCCATCTTTTCCATTTGTGCGCCAAATGCGTTGAATATGATCATTGGGCCAAGCAACATGCTTTGACAGAAGTTTGTACCCATTTCAGCCATGGTCGTTGCGCTGGCCATCTGTTCAAAGATGGTTTCTATCCAGGCAGCCACGCTTTCAATTTTTCCGCCGGTTAAACCTAATAGATATGCCGCACCTCCTAAAGGACCTAAACCCATTAGTTTTGAGAACAGTGCGGTACCGCCGGCGATAGCCGTTTCTTTTGCGAGAGTTTTACCTAATCCCATAATGCCTCCTATTCTTTTTCTTTAATTGTATCATGAAAAGAATAAAAGTCAACAAGAATATTTCATAAAAAAATGTTGCTTTTGAAAAAAAATGTTGTTAGACTGAAGAAAACATAGTTTTATATTTGGGGAGGTTCTATGAAAAATCGGCTGTTTACAAAGGTTTTTGTATGGTTGTTTGGGGTTGCCTTGTTTCTGACACCTGTGCTTGTATATGCCAAGGAAAGTAATTTTGTGAGAAACTTAAAGCGTTATACAAAACATCCTTGTTGGTTTTGTGATATGTTTGACGGATTATTCGATGCATTAAATGATGTGATTACAATTCTCGGCGTGGGAATGCAGAGCACTTTTTTGGCCTTGCTTGGTTTAGGGCTCGCTTTTTATTTGGCATTTAGAGTTGGACGTGCAATGTTTTCCATCACCGGCGACGCCGATACAAAATTGGTGCCGGAAATTTTAACCCAATCAATTAAAGTTGGTTTTGCCGCGATTTTGATTGCAACTTTTCCGCAATTTTTTGATTATTCAATTACGCCATTGTTAAAATTGTCCATCGGTATTGGAAACCGGATGACTATGACGCAGTTGCAGGGTTATACGCAACAGGCGGCAAGAGAGACAAACAGAGATACGGGACAAGTTATTTTCTCTGAAAAAAGTATTTGTGAAAAATTGACCATTGCTTTGCAAAAAGAAATGTATGGCCGTCCGGCAGGAGATATGAATGCCTTTACAGAAGGAACAAAAGAGTCCTTTTTATGTTATATAAGAACGGGCAGTGTGGCCATGATGACTGGTATAGCTGTTGGTTCAACATTAATAGCCGAATGGTCGGATTTAGGCGTTTGGGGAATGTTCTCGCACTTGCAATTGTTGGGTATTGGCTTAGAGTTAATGGTGGTCTTTTTCATTTTATTTATTATGTTCCCGTTGCAGTTGTTGGATCCTATCGTAAAATTGGGCTTCATATGTGCTCTTATGCCATTATGGATTACTTTGTGGGCGTTTAAGGTCACATCAAAATATGCAACGGATAAGGCTTGGAATATGTTTGTTAACGTGATGGCCAATTTAATTATCATTTCCGTCTTGTCGGTTATCGTTATTTCTATGATGAATCAGGCGCTGGGGAGCCCTGCTGAGCGTAGAGAATTGTTCCAGGCTTTGTTGAATGGTACGGCAAACGCTAGTTACTTTGAGGGAACAGAAGGTGTTAGCTTCGGCCTTGTCGGAAAGGCAACTTTGTTTACGGCGGCACTTGGTTATTTGGCAATCAAATTATTTGGACAAAATGAAGAGTTAGCAAAACAGTTTGCGGATGGTGTGTCTTTGGGCTTAAGCTCCGGAGCAACTTCATTGGCTGCCAAAGGCGGTGGAATGGCCTTAAAGGGTGCCAAGTCTTTGGATAGCGCTTTAGCCCATGCTGCAGAAGGTGCTGCCACTGGTGATGGTGCAATGTCCAAGGTGGCAAGTGGATTCTTGGCGACAAGACGTGGTGCGTTGGGCGTGGCCACAGGTGGTGTTGGTATTGCAGCAACAGCAGCAAATGGTGCTATTAGACGCTTTAAAAATGATCCCGGTCGGACAGATAATGGTAAGTTAGGTTCTGCAATAGGGCTTTTTGCTTCTCGAGCAGGGCGGTTAGTTGGATTAAGTGGTGGTCGTGCACAAAAAGGAACTGTTAAGGATTTAGCTGGAAAACCACAGAAAGCTGAAATCAATGATAAGACTAAGAGGTTCTCTGTGCAGAAGGCTGGAGGTGGAGCGGGTATCTATGATGCCAACTCTCATACTTATACATTAAAAGGTCGTGATGGTCGTACGCAGGCTACCTATGATGAGAGTAAAGATCGTATGAAGATAGGGGATAAGGAATACGCGTTTGATACAAGTAGGGGAGAGGTTAGTTCCGGATCCGATACATTTACTCTCAGTACAGGACATGCTAGCTTTAAAGTGGGACAAGATTTGTTCAATGTGGATGCTGGTGGAAATGTGGTGAAGATGAGATTCAATACATCCACCAATGCATATGAGCGGACGGGAGGCCCTACAGCAGATGAAGAGAGAACTATGCGGGCTCGTCGAGATGCGATGGAAAAAGAAGTCATTGAAGCCTCTGCTCGTAGACGTGATGCTCAAAATGATATTAGAAACGGTCGGGATGAGGTGGCTCGTTTGTTCCCAACATCTACATGGCCATAAAAGGATAACATATGCAGTTGAATCGTTGGTTGAAACGTTATTTTTGGGTTATAGGGGGCATTGTTTTGTGCCTTGTGTTGGCCGGATGTTCTGGTATCACAAACAGCGAAGATCCTGAGGCGTGGCAACCGACTTTAGCGAATTGTTGGCCTTGTGGGGTATATGGATCTGTTTTCCAAGTTATCAATGATGTCGCGCGGATTTCAACGGAAAGCTCGGTTGAATTGGCCCGGGTTCTTTTGGCAATGGGATTAGCGTTATATTTAGCCTTTCAAATCGGTAAGATGTTTTGGCCTTTTGTGGAAACACAAGACATGGTCAAGATGGGTTATGAAGCTGCCTTTGTCGTTTTAAAGGCTATGATGATTTTTATCTTGTTGGCAAATGGGACGTTTTTCTTAGAGTTTATTAAAACAATGGTCTTGATGCCCGTTGGAGAATTTTTTACCATTTTGTCTAATGCTGTTTTGGATTCAATGCCGGGAACAGGTGAGTATTTTGGTGCTTTACCAGGAATTGAACCAAATGTAAATAGAATGGTGGTGGATACATCAGGTAAGTTGGTTACGATAGATGTGGCCGATTCATTATTTGATACGCTTGGTATTCAGGTGCAATACATTGTGTCTCGTATATATAGATCTTTACAAACGGGAATTCCATTGGTATTGCGAATGTTTGCTCAAGGTGGTGTTTATGCTTGGTTTGTTGGATTTATTGCCGGGGGTGAAATCTTTAAGTTGATGGTGATTTTCCCAGTGGCTTTTGTGGATTCCTTTATTCAGATTGCATATGTTATTATTTTATCCCCGATTTTGTTGGCATTATGGGTTTTCCCAGGACAAGATAAATATATCAAAAAGGTGTTTCCTAGTTATGTTATGGGGCCCTTTATGGATATCTTATTCGGATGTATTTTCGTGGTTTTTATGATTACAACCTTGAAGCTTTACACAGAACTATGTACAGGAGGTTTATTAAATCAGGAAACACAAAGTACTAACCCGGAGTGGGCGGATAGTGCAGTTTCTGGGGGCCCAAATGTTATCATCATGGGATTGTTAATTATGGCCATTAGTAAGCTTTGCTTTGTTATTTACGACTTTACAATATTGTTTGGGGGACAAACACAGCGTGGTTCTTTGATGGAGTTGATGGATAAGGCAATGGCTTTAGCTCGAAAGGCACTGCTGGCTCTTGCAACCGGTGGTTCAAGTATGGCAAAAGAAGCTGCAAAACAAGCTGCTATAGAAGCTGCTAAGAAAGCCGCAGCTAGCGCCAGTGGTGGTGGCGGCGGAGGGGGTGGTCCATGAAGCTAAAGCAGAAAATTTTGCATTTTTGTGAAATTATGTTGATGTTGCTTTTTATGTGGGTTTTGTCACAAGTGCCAGGAGCTTTTGTCAACGTTATTGAATGGATTGCCTATATTCTTTTAGGAATTGTGGTATGTGTGTGGTTGGGTATTTTTGTATATCGATATAGAAAAATATCCTTAGGTGTCTTTTTGTTGTTATTTGGACAAATGGCCTATGCTGGAACATTGGCTGATTGTGATGAGATTGCTGATGCTGCCGAACAAAATTTATGCCGATATGAAGTTTTAGAAAGTAATTATGGATCTTCAATCTGTAGTTATATGAAATCTTTTGATCCGAGAAATGACATAAAATCGGATGCTGGTGTGAGTGAGTTGGCTACTTATGTTCAAAGGGCTGATGAGTTGATCGCTGCGAATCGGTTATTATCAGCTGGTTTGCAGGCTGATATGGATCAATGTACAATGCCTGATTCGGATTCATTGAGTGCCAGAGTGTCTGCGTGGCATGCAAATAGTACGCCTTTTTGTTGTGCTTTTGCTATGCAACAGTTAAATCAAATATATGCTTCAACGCACGCGAAAACGCGGGTAAAAACTGTTCTGGGCGTGATGGCAGACGATGCCATGAGTTGTTGGCCTTGTGATGTTATTTATTTGATGACCCAAGTGATCAATACAGTTGTTTGGAATGCGCAGCCATTTATGGCGGCGGCTGGTATGTTCCTGATACAGTGGATTTTTGTGTTTTGGCTATTATTCCAGGTCGCCTTTGTTTTCTTAGGACGCCAAGGCGCAGCAGACTTTTTCAAGGCCTTCTTGCTTCAATTACTGATAGTTATGTTAGTTGCAATCATTTTGGTTCCTGCATCACTTCAAGTTGGTAGTAAAAAACGGCTTGATACTTTTTTAGATGAAGCTTATACATGGGTTATTAATCCTCCTTTTGAGTTAGTATTGGGAACGGGTATCAGATTGACACAGGCCTTAATAAATGGAAAAGAAGGATTTAATGACAGATTGATTCAGGCTGGAATGAATTCTCCCAATGCTACTGATCGGGAAAATGCTAGGAAGCTGCAAAGAGCCAATTATTGTACAAATTGGCAAGCGATTGAAAAAGGTTCCATGTATGAAAAGTTATTGGACAAGGTCAGAACGAGTGGTTTTGATTTGAATTCGGCAAAAGGACGTATTTTAAGCCTCGATTTGACAGGAGGTATGTTGTGTTTGACGCAGGCGGCTTTTACCGGATTGTCTTCCATTGGTGCTGCTGGTTCGGTTTTGGTTAGTTATTCTATTGAAAATAGCTACAGAATTCCTTTTTTCCCGGATGTTATTCCTCGTTTTAAACCTTTGATAATAGGGTTTATGTTGCAAATAATTTGTTGGTTCATTGGTTTAGAGGTGGCCTTCCAGTTGATGGATGTTGTGTTGAGAATGGCCTTTGTGTTGATTTTGACTCCAGTGTTTATTGCGACAGCGGCATTTTCTGTTTCTCGGGAGTACAGTATTCTTGCTTGCCGATTCTTTTGGGGAACATTAATGCGTTTTATCGAGGTTGCCTTAGCCGTTGCTATCATGTTGCCGTTTTTCTTTTCTAGTTTGGGTGGATCGGATGGCGATAAGTTGATTAAGGCTATGATTGCTCCTTCAAGTGAGACTTATGTTAAGAATTTGGGAAATGCTTTAACTCAAGGTGGTTTCTTCCTCTTCTTCACAATTTTGGGTATAGGTTGGTTGGCTTTTCATATGTTAAAAGTAACACAACTTATTTTTGAGGATATTTTTGGTTTAGAGCAAGTAGCACCGAAGTCGGATCGTTTCTTTAACATTGGCCAAGGGACAGTGCAGGGTGTTATGACGGGCGCTCGTCAATCGATTGGAGCTATGGCGCCAATTGCCAAGAATATGGGGTCTGTTGCTAAGAGTATGGGCTCTATGGCAAAAAATAGCAAGTTGGGCCAAAAGATTGGAACTAAAGGACGCAATTTGGGAAATCGTATTGCAGGCAGTAATTTTGGTCGTGGTGTCACACGTATGGCAAGCACAACGGCTAGAACCGGACGTCGTTGGGCTGGTGCCGCAGCACATGCTGTGGCCACACATGGCGGAAGTCGTGTTGCTTCTGCGGCTAGAGCTTTTGCTGGAACAAAGATTGGCGGTATGGCAGTTAGAGGAGGAAAAGCTCTAGGCCGAGTTGCTAGTCCATCGAAAGCAGCCAAGGGATTGGGTAAATTGACGGCTAATGTCGCTAAAACTGCTATAAAACGGTTTTTCTTCATCCCGGATGATGACAAGAAAGAAAAATAAAATATTTTTTTGACAAAAAATGTCATTTTTTTCATTTTGTCTATTTTCTTAAAAATTTTTTTGGTGTATAGTACTCAAAAAGGAGTTCCTATGGAAGAGATCGTATTCCCAAACCAAATTCGGATGATGCGTCGTGTTGCTGGCAAATCTATGCAAGAAATTGCGGATTTGTTGAATTTAAGTATTTCGGCGGTTAGTAAAATAGAAAAAGGATATCGTCGCTTAAATGAATTCCAATTGCGTCAGATAGCGTCGTTTGTGGATTGTCCAGTTTCCTCTCTTTTTGTAGCAGAAGGATCTGCTCAACCGGAAGTGATTCAAGCATGGAAAGATGAGCAAGGACGTCGACACAAAATGAATGTTGGCGGGGGGTTGAAGACCTTGGGAGCAGGGTTGCGGTATTTGCGTGGCCAGAAGAAAATTACATTGGCTAGATTAGCGGCCGGGGCCCACATTACCTTGTCTGTATATCACCGCATTGAAATGGGACAGCGTGAGGTTGATGAAAGCACTTTTGATGCGATCGCTCGAGCATTAGGTATGACCGCAGCAGATTTGCAACAACGCATTTATGATTTGGATATGTCTGGTGCTTTGGAAGATTTAAAAAATAGTGAGACCAGAACGGGCGTCAATTTGTTTAAAGGTGGCTATAATGATTTGCCTATTAGTCGTTTGATGTTGCGGCGCGCTGAGGACCAGGAGGTCACAGTTCCTATTGAAGCATTGCCAGCACAAGATGGTAAAATTTACAGAGATAAGGCTCATTCTGTGGGAGCTGTCGTGTGTCCTTCTACTTTGGCAAATGATCCGGGCTTGTATGCGCTTCGTCTGGGAGGAAGAGGTGCGTTTGCGGATGTTTTGCCTCCGGGTGCTGTGTTGGTTGTTTCACCAACAATGGCTCTGAGAGATGGTGATTTGGCTGTTTTGACCAAGGTGGAAAATGAGGTGGAGGTTGTTTCTGTTCGGAAAGATATTTTAGTTGGATGGCAAATGTATTCTTTTGCAACAAAAGAGGTTGAACGGATTACCGATTTATCAAAATTACAACGAGTCGTATGGATTGCTTTGTTATAAAGGGTAAAAATGGTTGATGAAAAAGTAGCAGATCAAAATCAATTTCAAGCGTTTTTGCAGCACAAAAACAATAAAACAAATGTTGCTATGCAAGGGGCGCAAAAATTGATTAATCTATACCGAGTATTGGAAGATTTCGGTTCTGATTTTGTTCCTCAATATAATGAAATGCTGCTTGGAGCCTCTGATGAAGTAAAAATGGCTTTAAAAGGTTTAATGGGTGGTGCAGAAGTTCGTCAATATTTGGATTATTTGATCGAAAAGTCACACCAAAGTACCACTTCTGATGGTGAAAATGTAACACCTCAAGCGGTTGGTTATTTGCCTTCTCCAGAGGAGGATTTAATGACGCCAGCACAAGCTTCAACGGAGGCTTATGTTTTGCAAGAGGAGTGGCAGAATTTTTTGAAAGAACAAGACAAAAAATGGAATCATGTTTTGGCAGAGTTAAAAGAAGATCAAGAAGCAAGTTTAAAGCGTTTGATGGATCAATTATCTATGACTTCTGCCGTTAAAGGGGTACAAGTGCCAACTCCAGCTGCTCCACCAAAGCCGGATTATTCTGAAATTATTGAAGAACCGACCAAACGAGGAGATTCGTCATGAATTTAGAACGAATTAATCAAGTATTGCAGGCTTATACGGGACAAGAAGATTCCATGCAGGAAGTGGCTTCTGTTTTAAAGGAGGAGTTGGGTGAAAATTGGACCGAAACAGTTTTTCAGGATTTGTCGACACTATCTCCTGCCTTAAAGGAAAATTTGACCCACGCATTTAATTATTATGCGGCGACAATGGCGTGGAATGAAACACAGGAATATTTGTCTCAGAAAAAGTTTGTTGCTTCCCCAGAAATAAAGGATAGATTACCTATTTTAAAACACTGGTTGGATTTTTTTGGAGCGCCAGGTGTTACTGCTTATAATCAGTTGGCGGAAAAGGTTGCCGCTGCAGAAGGGCAAAATCAATCTTTAGAGGAGAGAGAAGATGTTGCGGCAAATTCTCAACGGGAACAGGATGAAATTGATGATGAAGCTTTGGCTGCACTGACAGAAATTGATGATATTACACAGGATGTTGCTGGCCTCAAAAAGAATGCAGAGGAAAACCCGGTGACTGAGCCCGCCGAAGCTCATACAGAAGAAGCGGAAGAAAATAATGGTGCTACTGTTGCTGCGGCACCAGTTTCTAAAGAAGCGCCTCCGGAAGTTTTTGAAATTCAAAAAGTGGAACGTCAAATTGAGTTGCTGAATCAAAATCAGGCATGGTTAGCAGCCAGGTGTATTCAGTTGAAAAATATAGAGATATACGCTTATCCTTTTTATGGTTTTGTCGTAGATTTATTGCGTCAAACTTTGAAGTCAATAGAAGCATTGGAAGCAAATCCAGATATTGATCCATTATTGGACCAATATATGGAGGGTGGTCGTCAGGCATTAGAAAATAAGAAACAAGCAATTCAGCATGAAATTGAATTGGCCGAACAAAATTGTGAATCTGCTACAACGACTTTGATTTCTGAAGATGTGGATATGGATGAAATTCGCAAGACATTAGGGTTTATTGATAGCAGTAATACGGTGGAATACATTGGCCCCGCGCCTGATGGTTTTGAGTTGTTAGATGATGAAGCACCTTTGGATGAGGGCGCAATCAAAGAGCAATATCACAAAATCGAGAATATGGATGCGTTAACTGGAGAGGTAAAAAGTCCTGCGGAAGCTCAGGAAGAATTAAAAGAGGATGAAACAGAAAAAAAGACTTCACAAAAAGCTCAAAAAGGTGTACAAAGAAAGTTGTCTTTTTCGTTGAAACCTAAAAAACCGACAGAGAGTGCAACTTAAAGAAGGGGAGTTATATGAAAAGGGGAATTCTGATAGTTTTTTTGGCGCTTATGCTTAGTGCAGGGGCTAGTGCGAATTGGAGTGTTAAAAGAAACTCACCAGCTGCTTATGCGGACGTGGAGTTGCCTTTTAGGTGCCAAACTCCTAGCAGTACAGAAAAACATGTTTCTACGACCATCGTCTTGGGACAAGATGATTTTGTCTTGTTTCCTATAGATATAGGCGATAAGTTGCCAAGATATTCCGTTAATGGATATACATTTAAAAGAAAGCCTGTTGATCAAGCCTTGTGCGGATTGTTGGAAAGTGCCGGTATCAAGGTTGTGGCTCCTCCAGGTGAATATGTTGAGTTGGATGGCAAGAAAATTAAAGGAGAGTTGGCCTCTGTTGTTCAACAGTTGACAGAGTTTGGTGAGGTTTTTTATAGATACAAAGATAGTTTGAAGACTTTAATCCTTTCAAGACGAGCCGAGTATGGTGTCCATGTGCCCCACAACAAAGCTGTTTTGATGGCTGTTTTGGACGCTTTAAGAGGAGAACAAATTTCCGATTTGACTGTGGATTGGGAAACTTATCAAATCCGCATGAATGTGTCCGCAGAGGAGTTGAAAAAAGCCAAAAAATTAATTCAACAAATTTTGGATGATTCATATATGTTGGCGGCTGATGTTGTTGGCTATCAGGTTTTATCCTCTGATCCTAGTGGTTGGCAAGGTGTTGTGACCTCTTTAGCTGGGCGTTTAGCATCTAGTAATCGATCGTTAGTTGGTCGTACTTTAGTTTTGGCGAGTCAGTCTATGTTAGAGGATTTTTTAGCAGTTGTAAGAAAGTTTTATAGAATTGAGCCGGTTGTCGCTGGAGAAACTGTCGTGCCTAATGGATGGCAAATGCGTTTTAATATTGGCGAGTGTTCTAATTATACTTTACCTTATTCCGATTTGTCGATTTTAATGCAAACAAAAATAAAAAATCACCGAGATTTGAATACAAAAGTTACTTTGGTTTCATCGAAAGGTCCTATGAGTACTTTTAATATTCGTAATATGTTGAATCAAGAAGTTGCATTGGTCGGCATTCCCGTTGATAATGTGGAATTGATGTTTTTATTAAGGTTTAATTTAATTCGTTTTGTTCAGAAAGGAGAAAGACATGACTGAATTTAAAGCCCCTCCACCACCGCCGGAAACATTTAATGTTCCTCTTCATCCGGGCGAAGGAGCAACAACGACTGAACAGCCATTAGAAAATAAGGTGGAGCAACAACCGGCAGCGCCGGAACCAGTTAAACCCGCCGAGGAGGTTGCTGCAGCACCTGAACCGGTTCATGAACAGGCCGAAGCTGAGCATGTCGCTCCATCGCCAGAAAAACAAGAAGAAAAGCCGGTTTTGGAGGAAACTCAAAGCCAGCCAGATACAAAGGTTTCTCCTATTAAGGAGTTGCTGAACAGGTTGAACCCAACTCAAAGACAAGGCGTTATAGCTATTGTAGCCGTCGTGTTTGGTATTATTTTGGGCGCCGTTATGTTTGGTGGCTCAGGCGGTGATCCTACGCCTGTTGTTCAAGGATTGCAGGGCATCGTGTCAAATCCGGACATCAAGACGCCTTTAAAACGTTGTGGACAGGTGGAAGCTTCTGCAGCTTGTGTTCTATATATTATGAATAGCCTTCCTTATGAAAAATTGGCCAAGGACTTTTTTGAAGCGGCAACTGCTGTAACAGGAAGATCTACGACGATTATCGGATGGGATAATGTGCGTTATGGCGGATTAAAAATTCCACCAGGCTATTTTGCACAAATCAAGATTCCTGCTCGTCAATAAGGTCAGATGGATTTTGCCAAATAAAGCATAAGGCATCAAATGTTGCCCCGTTTTCGTGGTAATAGTTCTTTCGTGTTCCATTTGGTTGAAATCCATTTTTTTTGTAAAGGGCAATGGCGGCTTCGTTTGTACAATTGACCTCCAAGAAAAGGCTTTTTTTATTCTGAATTTTCATAAGTTTCTGAACAAAATTTAAAAGGGCGGAAGCCAATCCTTTACGGCGAAACTCCGGCAGAACAGCTAAAGTTAAAATTTCAATGTCTTGTCCCAAATCACTGCATAAAATAAAACCTTTTTCATCTATAAAGCCAAATGTAGAGGGCAAATCTAAAAGGGAGGTAAATTGATCTTCTTTCCAAGGTTTTGTGAAACATTGGGCATGTATTGTTGTTAAAACTTCAGCATAAGTTTTTCCCTTAAAGAGTAACATCGGCATCTTTCAAATAAAAGGGGTGAGGAGGTAGGGTCAGTTTCTTTTGCGTATAAGCAATTTGGCCTAAGTTAATGGCCAAAGGTGTATTTGGTAGTGTTGCACAAGAGATTACTTCGGCTAATTTATTTGCTCCGCTACCAATTGCGACAAAAGGAAGTTTTTTTTGTAGTTGTGTGCTTGTTTGAATAGATGGTTTGGAAATTGCATGGCCGTTTTTATCAAAATCTTGTGTAAAATAATCTGCGCGTTTTGTATCTAAAACAACGGTGACTGCGGATGGACAGCGCCATGCAGTGGCTGTAAAATTATCGATGCCGATAACCGGAATATTTAAAGCTAAACCTAACGCTCTGGCGGTTGCCAGGCCAATGCGGACGCCGGTAAAAGAACCCGGACCAATGGAAGCAACAATATGTGTTAAATCGGCGGGTGTTTTTTTTGCTTCATTCAATACTTCTTGAATCAAAGAAAATAAAACTTCGCCTTGGCCCCGTTCGGACTTCAATTGACGAACAGATAATGTTTCTCCATTTAAAAGGACGGCAACAGAGTTTAAATCTGAAGCAGTGTCAATGGTTAAATATAAGAATTTTTTTGATTTCATAGTGTAATTATATGCTTTTTTAATTGAAAAAACAAGGAAAATCACTGGCCACAATCGGAAAGCGGGTGAAAAGGAATAAAAAAGTTCTTGCACTTTTTGATATTTTATGTTAAGATACGATCCGTTGCCGATTTAGCTCAGCTGGTAGAGCAACTGATTTGTAATCAGTAGGTCGTCTGTTCGAATCAGACAATCGGCACCATTTTTATTTTGAAATAGAAAACGGGCGCTGTGTAGCGCCCGTTTCTAAACCTAACAAAGAAATTATTCTTCGTCTTTCTTTGTCTTTTTGGCTTTCTTTGCCAAAGCTGCACCCAAGATGTCGCCCAAAGAGGCACCCGAGCTTGCGGAACCATATTCTTCCAAAGCTTTCTTTTCATCTTCGATTTCGCGAGCTTTAATGGACAAATTGACTTTGTGGGTTTTGTTATCCACAGAAGTAATTTTGGCATCCACTTTTTCGCCAATAGCAAAACGTTCTGTCTTTTGTTCGGAACGTTCTTTTGCCAAATCGGTACGTTTGATGTAACCTTTAACTCCGTTGACATCAACTTCAATGCCGTTTTCTTCAATAGCGGATACAACAGCGGTCACCACAGCGCCTTTCTTTAAGCCTTCCATAGAACCAGCCATTGGATCTTCTGTCAATTGTTTGATGCCCAAAGAAATGCGTTCTTTTTCAACATCAATGTCCAAAATCTTGGCCTTGACAGTCATGCCTTTCTTGTAATCTTTGATGGCTTCTTCGCTTGGTTTATCCCAAGACAAATCAGAGCTGTGAATCATACCATCTAAGTCTTCTGTCAAGGACATAAAGACACCGAATTCGATCACATTCTTGATTTCGCCTTCAATGATATCGCCGACTTTGTGTTCTTTAGCAAATTTTTCCCATGGGTTTTCTTGTAATTGCTTCATGCCCAAGGAAATACGGCGTTTGGATTCATCCACTTCCAAAATAATGACGTTGACTTCTTGATCCAACGCAACAATCTTATTCGGATGTGTATTCTTTTTGGTCCAGCTCATTTCGGAAACGTGGACTAAACCTTCAATGCCGTCGCCCAAGTCAACAAATGCACCATAATCTGTGATATTGCTGATCTTTCCGGTAAGCTTGTCGCCCACATGGAACTTGGTATCGACACCAGCCCAAGGATCGGCTTCCATTTGCTTTAAGCCCAAGGAAATACGCCCTGTTTCTTGATTGAACTTGATAATTTGAACTTTGATGGTTTGTCCGACTGTTAAAATTTCGGAAGGATTATTGATGCGTTTCCAGCTCATATCTGTGACGTGTAATAAACCATCAACACCACCCAAATCAATAAATGCACCGTAGTCTGTGACATTCTTGACTGTTCCATCAACGATTTGACCTTCGGACAAATTCTTAATAATTTCGGATGTTTGTTCAGCACGAGCTTCTTCCAAAATAGCACGACGAGAAACAACGATGTTTCCACGAGCTTTGTCCATTTTTAAAATAGCAAAAGGTTGTTCAACGCCCATTAATGGGGACATGTCTCGAATAGGACGGACATCAATTTGGCTGCCTGGCAAGAATGCAGTTGCACCCTTTAAATCCACAGTAAAGCCACCTTTGACACGGCCAAAGATTGTACCATTGACATGTTCGCCACGTGTCATAGCTTGTTCCAAATCGCCCCAAGCTTCTTCACGACGAGCTTTTTCACGGGACAATACAACATTGCCTTCACGATCTTCGTAGCGTTCAACAAAAACTTCAACGACGTCACCAACTTTAACAGCTTGAATGCCAAATTCGGACAGAGGAATGCGTCCTTCTGACTTTAAACCGACATCTACAATGACTTCGTTGTCTTCAATACGTGTAACAGTTCCTGAAACTGTTTTACCTTGCAGGGATGTTTCTTTCCCCATATATTCATCTAATAATGCACCAAAATCTTCAGTGATTTCCGGTGTTTCTTGTTTTTTATTTACCATAAAATACCTAAATTCTTTTTTGGTTGGCCAACGATTAAAAATCGCGGACTTAGTGTATCCAATGAACAACTATCAAGTGTGGATACAAAACTCGATAGACTCTTTCACTTTGAAAAAGCTTGAATAGTATAGCAAATTTTTTCCCAAAAATCAAGTTGTTTTTTTAATCCCACAAAAAAACGGGCCCGTCTTGCGACAGTGCCCGTCGATAGTCTTTGGGATGATTATAAAACATCCTGACCGCAGATAGCGTCTAAATCAACAGCTTTTCCGCTTAAACGCATGGTAACGGTTTGTTCAATGCCATTTTCGTCTTCTACATTTTCAATTGAAAAATCAACATCAGAAACTCCGTTCACTTCAACCATGGTCGTTAAGATTTTACGACACATCTTGCCTTTGATTTTTTGGCCTTCCTTTGTTGTAATTTTGGCAACAAATTCTGTCCCGTTAAACTCTTGATCTCTTGGCGCTTTGAAGTCAACAACATAGCCATAAACAGTTGTTTTAAATTGTTTCAAAAATTCATCCATTTCGTCGGCATCTTTGAAAATTCTGGTTGTTAAAGCTGTTAAGGCCTGAATGCTTCCTAAATTAACGGCCTGCACCAACGAATTTACAGTTTGATTAACCATGGCTTGTCTAAATCCAGCCAAAGCCCCCAACGACAAAATAGCCACAATGGCTATCACTGCCAACATTTCTGTTATGGAACGACCAAGTTCAGTTTCTTTTATTTTCTTTAAAAACATTTCCTCCTCCTTTTTTTAGTTTTTTCAGTTTAAAACAATTTTTTTTGAAATGCAAGAATTATTTTTTAGGTTTGCAACCACAATACTTTTGTCGGTAAAGATTTTTTTCTTTTCCCAATTTTTCAGCAAATTCTAATCCCCCATTTTTGCGCCAATTTGTGGTGTCATAGGGGATGCCAATTTCTGCTTCTACTTTTTTCCCTGCACGACAAACTTGGTCAAAATCTTTAAAGCGTGAAATGCCAAAAACAGATGATATGCGGGTAAATCCGTGTGCGCGTGCATATTCTGCGCCTGCTTTTAAGCGTAAGTAAAAACATTTGTCGCAACGTTTTCCCCGTTCCGGTTCGTTTTCTAATCCTTTTGTAGCTTGTTGCCACAATTCGGGAACATAGTCACCTTCGATAAAAGGAACATTTAATTCGGTGCAAATTCGTTTATTCTCTTCCAAACGGCGGCGGTATTCTGATTCAGGTTGAATATTAGGATTAAAAAACATGACCGCAAAATCTTGGCCTTTGTTTGCCAAGTCTGTGATAACGCCGACAGAGCAGGGTGCACAGCAAGAGAGCAAAAGTAATTTATCCATTTTTCCTCCGTTGAATATCTGTCAAAATACGGTTGCGTGTGATAGGTAATGTGCCCAAATAATTAGTCAAAAAATAGCCGGTTAAAGCTAAACCATCAACTAAGTCTTCAGAAGTTGCCGCTGTTTCTTGCCATAAAAAGCGTGGAAGCTTTAAAAGCTTATCATGATAAGGAAGGCCTTTAGCTCGACTGACAGCTCGGCCAGTTTTAGGAGACACATAGGCGAGATCATTTTTATCGCCACCCCCGGCGCATTCCGTCATATCTAAGGCAAAGCCCAAGGCACTCAAAAGAGCAATTTCAAAATGGATGTAGTTTTCATAAAAATAATCTTGAAGTAAATCATTTAATAATTTTAGTGTTTGTGCGTGAAGGTTTGTATAGCTTTGACGTTCTGGTAAGCTTTTATCCAATGTGGCACATAAATTAGACAGAACATGAAGACGTGGCATGTCGTCTAAAAATAAAGGCGCGTAGGATTTTGTTTCCTCTAAATAAAATGAGCCTAGTTGATCGGATAATCTGGCTTTCCAAGTTGCTTGACATAAAGTGCCTATTTCCGGCGGGTGTTTCTTTTTTATAACACCAAGATGTCGGCCATTTTCAGCAGTGAATAGGCTAATAATAAAGGTGTTTTCTCCTAATGGCTTAGCACTTAAAACAAGGGCGTTTGAAGTTGTAAACTCAGGCATTAAAATCTAAACCCCATCTTTTGTATTGAGCTGGATCCTCAGTCCAATTTTCACGCACTTTAACAAATAGGAATAAATTGACTTTTTTATTCAATTGCTTTGTCAATTCTAGACGAGATTGTTGCCCAATTTTTTTAATCATTTGTCCATTGCGACCCAGCACAATCATACGATGCGCGGGACGCTCAACGATAATGTTTTGTTCAATGCGAATGCTTTGAGCATTTTCTTTAAAAGAGGTTGTTTCTACCGTTAAATGATAGGGGAGTTCATTTTGTAGATTCATAAATAATTTTTCACGTGTCACCTCGGCTGCAAATAAGCGGTCTGGCATGTCTGTCATCTCGTCATCTGAAAAAAGCCAAGGGGCTTCGGGTGCTTTTTTAACTAAATAATTCATTAATTCATCAATCCCTTTGCCTGTTTTTGCAGAGATGTAAAAAATGTCTTGCCAAAGTGGTGATTTGCTACATTCTGCACCCAAACACGCCAATTTGTCGGGTTTGATTTCATCAATTTTATTGATAACTAAGATGGCTTTTTGATTTGATTTAGTAAGGTTTTGGATAACAATATTCGTGTTTTTATCTATGCCTTTTGCCGCATCAATTAAAACAAGGCGCATATCTGCATCATTCGATTCATTCAAAGCGCCGGAAACCATGGCTCTGTCTAAACGCCGAGAAGGTTTAAAAATGCCGGCTGTGTCTACTAAGATTAGTTGTGTTTCTTTTTTTGTGTAAATGCCACGGACTTTTCCGCGAGTTGTTTGAACCTTTGGAGAAACAATAGAAATTTTATTGCCAATGATTTGATTCAAAAGAGTTGATTTGCCAACATTAGGAGCTCCTAAAATAGCCACAAATGCACATTTTTGGTTAGTCATGATATTGCTCCAAAAGGTTTCGGGCGGCTTCTTTTTCTGCCTCTTTTTTGTTATGACCAACCCCAAAGGCAGTAAGTTTATTTACTTGAACTTGAACTTTAAAAACGGGTTCATGTTCTGTCCCCATTTGTTCAACAGTTTTATAAATGGGTAAACATTTAAACCGTTGTTGGGCCCATTCTTGGCAGGCCGATTTTGGATCTTGTGGCGCTTGAAGATTTGAGTCCATCAAAGGTTTCCATACAGGAAGCATTAAATTTTTAACGGCATCCAATCCTTGATCTAAATACAGAGCTCCCAATACTGCTTCACATACATCCGATAAAATAGAATCATTATTTCGCAATTCATTATCGGTTGTTTTGACAAGTTTATTTAAACGCCACAAATACGCCACCTCAGCCAATGTTTTTTCACAAGTCAATGCTACAAATCTTTTGGCAAGAGAGCCTTCCTTTTCCTTAGGATAGGATGTGTAGAGCATTTCGGCGACAACTAATCCCAAAACACGATCGCCCAAAAATTCCAATCTTTCATAAGAGGCTGCTTTGCTTCCACAAGCAAGTTGAATGGCGGAATCAAACAGTTTTTTGTCATGGAAAAGGCTGCGCATCAATGAATCTCCGTGAACATACGATTTAACCGGACAAACTCTGGCCATCTCCAAAATTGGAAAAACCAACCGTCTCCATTGGTAGAATAGAATATAAAGCGGGCTTTCCCTTCTAATAATTCTTCCGCGACAAGTCCAAAATAACGACTGTCTTGAGAATTATCACGATTATCGCCCATCATAAAATAATGTCCTGGCGGAACTAAAACTTCATCTGTATCATCCAATGGCATACTGTCGTTAATTTCGTAAATGTCGTGGACAAAACCGTTTGGTAAAGTTTCTGCATATTTAATATAGTTTTGCCAACCAGATTCTGTAAGCCATTTTTGTTCGTCAATTTTAGTTCTGCTGACGGCCTGGCCGTTTATAAATAAGCGCCCATGTTTCATTTGAATGGTATCTCCCGGCAAACCGATGACCCGTTTGATATAGTCAGTGCGCTCATTCTTTGGGTATTTAAAGACAACAATATCGCCTCGTTGAGGAGATTGAGAAAATATACGGCCTTTTGGAATCAATGGAATTGAAAAAGGAAAAGAATGTTTTGAGTATCCGTAATCGTATTTACTGATAAAAAGATAGTCGCCAACTAAAAGGGTAGGAACCATTGAGCTTGAAGGAATGTTATAGGGTTCAAAAACACAAGAGCGGATGGCAAGTGCGGCCAAAGCTATCCAAAATAATTGAATCCATTCTTTTTTTGTCTTTTTTTTCTTTTCAAGTTCTGCAGTCTCAAAAGCCTCTAAATCTGTTTGTTGCTCGTCCATTTTCGTCCTTTCGTTACAATGATGTAAGTTTAGCACAAAAAGAAATCTGTGTCTAGTAAAATTAAATACACTTATTTCTTGACGTTAGAAAGTAGATTTGTTATACTGATAGCATGTTGAAATACAAGATTTTAAACACAGAAGGTAAGGCTAGACGGGGTGTTTTACAAACGGCCCATGGTGAGGTGAATACGCCAGCTTTTATGCCGGTCGGTACGGTTGGAACCGTGAAAGCCATGACGCCGGAAGCAGTGGCTTCTACTGGGGCGGAAATTTTGCTTGGTAATACCTATCATTTGATGTTGCGTCCAGGAGCTGAACGGGTAGCATCCTTTGGTGGACTTCATAAGTTTATGAATTGGTCAAAGCCAATTTTGACGGATAGTGGTGGTTTTCAAGTTATGAGCTTATCTGGACTTCGTAAAATCACAGAAGAAGGAGTGACTTTCCAATCACATTTATCTGGAGAGAAGTTTTTCTTAACGCCGGAACGTTCTATGGAAATTCAATATTTGTTGGATTCCGATATTACGATGGCTTTTGATGAGTGTGTAAAGCTTCCTGCAACGCATAAGAAAGTGGAAGAATCCATGCGTCGTTCTATGCGTTGGGCAAAACGTTCTAAGGAAGCGTTTAAAGATCGTAAAGGTTATGGTTTGTTTGGGATTGTGCAAGGTGGAACTTTCCAAGACATGCGAGAGGAGTCGATCAAAGCTCTGACAGAAATCGGATTTGATGGCTATGCTATTGGTGGGTTAGCGGTTGGTGAAGGACAGGAGGAAATGTTTAAAGTGTTGGATTATACAGCCTGTGCCCTTCCCGATGATAGACCGCGTTATTTAATGGGGGTAGGTCGCCCCAGTGATATTGTGGGCGGTGTGGCGCGCGGTGTGGACATGTTTGATTGTGTGATGCCATCTCGTTCCGGTCGGACCGGTCAAGCTTTTACAAGTCATGGGGTATTAAATATGCGTAATGCTTGTCATACGGATGATCATAGCCCGTTGGATGCAGAATGTACTTGCCCGGCATGTCGTAATTACACGCGCGGTTATATTCATCATCTTTTTATGGCAGGGGAAATTTTAGGTGCGATACTTTTGACATGGCATAATATACATTTTTATGAAAATTTAATGAAACAAATTCGTCAAGCGATTGAAGAAAATCGTTTTGAGGCCTTTTATCAATCTTTTTTGGAGAGATATAAGGATGAGCGAAAATTTTAAAGTAGAACCACGGTCGCGTAAGTTTGAAGGATTGGCTCCTTTGGTAAAAGACATGGGCCCCTTGACCAAAAATATTTTGGGTGAACGAGGCTTTGTAAATATAGATTTAATTGCTCATTGGTCGGAAATTGTAGGAGATGATTTATCCAAGGGTGTTATTCCTGTTCGGCTTGCTTTTCCCCATGGACAAAGAACTAACGGAACATTACATGTCCGAACGGCGGGAGGATCATTCGCTTTGATTTTTGAGCATCAAAAAGAAAGAGTTATAGAACGCATTAATACCTATTTTGGATATCCGGCTATTAGCCAGATTCGTCAGGTGCAAGGAGGCATTAAATTGCTCAAAATATCCCCGGAGGAGGTAGAATGGCCTTTGGGTGATGAAGAGGTTCAAGATTTGTTAGAACGTGTGGATAAAATTGAAGATGATGCTTTGCGGCAACAGCTTTTTGAATTAGGGGTAGAGCTAATCCATAAAAGGAATAAAACATGAGAAAAACACTCCTATTACTTGTGTGCCTTTGTATTATTGCGTGGATTGGCAAGTGGCTTGATCTTCGGATTAGCGTAATCAAAGGATGTGCTATTTATCGTGGAGAACAATGTGTTAATTGTTTTACCAAGGAGATTGTTCCTGTGGCATTAAAATCAAATTGTGAAACATGTCCCAATCGTCAGGCTGAGTATATTGCGGAAGGTTTGGTCCCGGCTTGGGCGTGTTTGGAGTCCCAATTGAATACGGATGACGATATTTTATTGGATGTTGATACACATGAATGCCCTTGGATGCGGCCTTTGAAGGATATGATCGGAAATTGTTGGCCTTGTGAAACAAAACAGCAGGTTTTATTACTTGATTGGCAACAAGGTAAAATGTGTCAGAACAGGTATTATGTCCCTGATAGTTTAGGAAGCCGATCGATTTCGTGTCCATTATTACATTTAATTAAGGATGCTGAAGTTTGTGTTCAATGCGGGGGTGTTTTTTCCAAAGATAAGTGTCTGCGTGAAGGAGAAAATCATTTTTGTCGGGACAATCGTGATTGTGAGCTAGACGAGTGGTGTTATCCGTTTAAAATCATGCAAAGCCAAGAAAAGGGAGTTTGTGTAGCTAAACCTCAAAAAACATGGTTTTGCACGGGGACAGGCGGATATGATTTTAACGCGGCAGAGGATTTGTGTGCACGTCAAAATGCCCATATCCCTACATTAGAAGAAATACAAGCAGAGTTGCCAGATGTTTTAGAGAGTTGTGAATCTGATGATATTTGGATCTTTTGGGGGGCGGAGCATGCTGTTTGGTTGCACTCTCTTTCAACGGAATTTTTATTCACACGAGAAAATGAACGCACAGAGTTGGGTGGATTTAGTTTTCATACGCTTTGCCGGCAAAATTGATGCAATTTGTATTTGACTTTGTGGTAAAGTTTGAGTAGACTTTTCTTACTAGGGAAGTATTTTAAAATGAAAAAACAGTATGATTTAATTGTGAGTTTGGGAGCTGCGTGTCCTTGTACAACAGCACTGCGGGCACAACATTTACAAGATTTTTCATACCCTTTTGATTGGTTGTTTGGTGGAACTTTGGTCGGTCGTACCGAGATTTTAGTTCACGATTTTAAAAATTGGTTTAATAAAGAAGATTTAATTTTTTCCCATGAAGTGCCAAACGTAAACGGTATGGCTTATTTGAATAAAAAGACAGAGATTGTTTACAATCATGATTTTAAAAAAGGAAAGTCCTTTGAGGAACAATATCCGATTATTGAAGCTAAATATAGCCGTCGTATTGATCGGTTGATTGAAAAAGCCGAAACAGCAGAAAATATATTGTTTGTTTTTATTGAGCGCCCCGATTATAAAACACAAATGTCGGATAAAGAGTTGTTGCAAGTGGAGCGGTTATTACATAAGCGCTTTGGAAATAAGGTTGATTTGTTGTATTTGTTTTGCAACGATGTTCCTTTTAAAAATAGGGAAGATGTTTGGATTTCACCACATGTACGAAAAGTTATTTTTGATTATCAATTGCACAAGAAAAACGAATATTCTGTCAATAAAAGAAAGTTAAAAGCTGTTTTGAAAAATTATGGTTTAAAACGCCCATTATTAAAGCAATTACAAATTCGTATAAAAAGTTTTTTAATCCATTTTGCATGTCTTTTTATATGGAGCAAAAAGTGGCGAAAAGATTTTAAGCGCAAATGGAAAGAATAAAAAAGGTCGACCGAAGTCGACCTTTTTCGTATGTGTTAAATCTTAGGCATTTGTGCTTCTTTTACGAGCATATCAATACACTCTTTCAAAGGAAGCGTTTCCTGCTTTTCAGAACCGATTCTGCGGATAGTTACGGTGCCATTTTCACGTTCTTTGGCACCAACAACCATGATGACCGGAATTTTTTCCAATGAATGTTCGCGGATCTTATAGCTGATTTTTTCATTACTCAAATCTGCTTGGGCGGATAAGCCTGCGTCTTTGAGTTGTTGTAAAACGCTTTCTGCATAATCATTGATTTCGGAAGTAATTGGGGCCACTAACACTTGTTGTGGAGATAACCATAAAGGTAATTTTCCCGCATAATTTTCAATGAGGATTCCCAAAAAGCGTTCAATAGAACCAAACAAAGCCCGGTGTAACATAACCGGTCTGTGGCGTTGGCCATCTTCGCCAATATAGGAAATGTCAAAGCGTTCTGGTAAATTCATATCCATTTGAATAGTTCCGCATTGCCATTCTCGGCCAATAGCATCTTTCAAAATGAATTCCAATTTTGGTCCATAAAAAGCGCCTTCACCTTCATTGATTTCGAATTCATAATTATTGTGCTTTAAAGCATTGGCCAAAGCCTTTTCGGACAAATCCCAGATTTCATCGGAACCAATGCGTTTTTCTGGACGCGTAGAAAGGTAGATTTTAACATCTTCAAAGCCAAAATCTTTGTAAATATCTAAAATCAATTTTAGCGTCGTAATACATTCGGATTCCATTTGTTCCGGCGTGCAGAAAATATGAGCATCGTCCTGGGTAAATTCGCGGACACGCATAAGCCCCATCAAAGATCCGCTGGCCTCATAACGGTGAACTTTACCAAACTCCGCCATGCGTAAAGGCAAATCACGATAAGATTTAATGCCTTGTCCATAGATAAGGACGCCACCGGGACAGTTCATTGGTTTGATACAGAAAACGCGACCATCTTCCGTTTTGCCAGAATAATTGTGTTCGCCGTATTTTTGCCAGTGTCCGGACGTTTCCCACAAAACACGATCCATAACAGCCGGGGTGCATACCTCGATATATCCGTTCTTTTCTTGTTTTTTACGCATATACTCAATCAGTTTGCGATAAATTTTATACCCCTTGTCATGCCAAAAGACAGAACCTGGTGCATATTCCGGTTCAAAATGGAATAAATCCATTTCTTTGCCGAGTTTGCGGTGATCACGTTTTTTGGCTTCTTCCAACATGGTTAAGTAGTCTTGCAATTCCTGTTTAGATCCAAATGCGGTTCCATAAACACGGGTTAACATTTTATTTTTGGAGTCGCCGTGCCAATAAGCCCCTGCAACAGATAATAACTTAACAGCTTTAATATCTGAAACATAACTAACGTGTGGGCCACGGCACAAATCAACGAAGGAATCGCCGGTCCAATAAACACTAACTTTTTCGCCTCTGGCTTCAATTTCGTTAAGCCAATCTTGTTTGTATTCATTGTCTTTAAACAAATCACGTGCTTCTGCAACAGAAAGTTCTTTTCTGGTCATTGGAACTCTTGTTGCAATAATTTTATTCATTTCTTCTTCAATTTTTGGAAGATCCTCGGTAGACAAAACTACTCCTTCTGGCAAATCAAAATCGCCGTAAAAACCTTCTTTTGTAGCAGGGCCCATTGCCATTTTTACCCCAGGATAGAGGTGATACATTGCTTCGGCCAAAACGTGTTCTGCGCTATGCCGCATCGTGCTTAAATCATTTTGATTCATGTAATACTCCTATACTAATTAATTTTGTTATTGTGTGATTGTAAAAAAAATAAAAAAAGAAAATACCGACCGCCCTAGGCGGTTGTTGTCACACATGTTGTATATAAATAAAAACAATTTGCTTTTTTCATGCTAATCAGCATAGCGTATTGACGAATTAATGTCAAGACTTTTTTCATATAATTTGCAAAAGAGTTGTTTTTTTAATTTATTTGATGTAGACTGTTTGTGTTTTATCAAGGAGGGTGGTGTGTATAAGTATATTTTTTTCATTTTAATTGTTGGAATTATTGGTGGATTCGGTTTTTATAAATATCGTCAACATGAAACCCGATTGAAAATGTTGGATGAAATTTCACAATATTCTGAGGATGTAAAATTTCAAGCAGATTTAGGAAAAGTTTTGGTTTTGTATTATTCTTTGGATGGACATACAAAAGATATTGCAGAACGAATTGCAAAAATATCAAATGGAGATGTATTGCCTATTCAAGTCTTAGATACTTATGAAAAGCCATTAGTATATTGGAAAAGCAAAAAGTATTTAGATAAAAAATTATACCCTTCTATGGATCGGCTTCCTTCTTTAGACGGATATCATACTATTTTTGTCGGGGGCCCCGTCTGGTGGGGAACTATGGCGCTTCCTTTATATGGATTATTGGATAACCTTAGTTTTGGTGGTCGTCGCGTTGTGCCTTTTTCTACGCAAGCTAGCAATTATGGTAATTTTTTTGTAGATTTCGCAGCCCGTGTAAAAAATGCTAATTTATTAGAGTCTGAAAATTTTAACAATTGGCCATCAGATTATGATACGCAGCTAAATCGAAAAATCATTATATGGTTAAATAAGTTAAGTTATGTTGATGAGCCGGAAGAAAGTGAGCCAGAGCAATAATTAAAATTGCCATCTGAATCCAGTCTTAGCGTTAGTGCGCCATTCTTTATCAATGAAGGATATCAGCGATCCGTAGAGAGAGATGTCTTTATGCTGATAATCAAGTCCTAGTCGGACAATTCCACGGTTTGGTGAGCGGTCTTCATCTTGCAGTGTAAAGTATCCATCCATGCCGACCATTCCTACTTTGACACAATAAGGATTGGCAAATTCGTGATAGGCAACTATCCCTGCGGTCATCTTTAATATAGTGTCATTGCCTAAGTCTTCTTCACGAGTTGCATATAGACCCAGGCCGCTTTCCACAGAGTAGGTTCTTTGATTCTTGATCTTTAAGGCAAATTCTTTTGAGTCTTCATGACCTTTTTGTTGATAGCCCAGGACATTGAATTCTGCTATCGGTTCAAATGTCCATTTGTCTAAAACAATCGGATATCTGGCTTCATTCATCAAACCAAAAATTCTTTTTTCGACTGTGCCTTTGTATGTTTGATTGTTAAGCCCTGTCCGATCATAGTTGCCACGAGCATATCCAATTCTCGGAGATGTTATCAAATTGAAGCCCTTTGTTTTGTATCCTAATGGTACCATCAATTGATACATAGATTCACTTCGATCCTCTTCATTGTGGTCATTATCGCTATGTATATTTGTGAAAGCAATACCAAGTCCGATAGACTTATGCCCATTGCGTTTATTAAATAGGCTGTATCGTGCATTTGAGCCTGTATCTCCGCGGAAAGCCATAGGTTTTACTGAGCCAGCTAAGGAGAAATGTTGTGCATTATTATGAAAGAGTTTGTCGTTCATATCGTAATTGAGTTCTCTCATCATTGTCATATCCTCAAAACCAAAGCGGGAGAGCATGTCTTTGCCACTCAGTTTATTTAAATTAGCAGATAGTGACGCTAAGTTGTTGAATTCCTTTAATTTGTTGAACAACGATCCGTTTTTGCTGCGGGCATAATTCTTGGATAAGAAATTTGCTAAACTGGTGTTCTTTGTGACTTGATCAAATGATTTCATTTTTATCACCACATCTTGACCATTGTCTGCTAAATGCGCATCGAATAAAGCAGATTGCGAAATGAGATTCAGGTTGCTTGCATCGGGTGTTTGTATCATATTTTTTGCAATGACTGTTGTTTCAAAATTGTCGGTTACAAAATCTGTGGATAAATTTAAGTCATCCGATATGGATACAGGTGAAACAAATTGAGCGTTAGGTAAAGCGATAATTGAACCGCCCATGCTTGATAAATTGATTGAGTGGCTTGATTCCAAAAGGCCACTTGTTAGCATTTGAGCTCCGTCTGATAAGCTGACAAAGGCGCTTTCAAAAGAGCCTGTGGCTCCGGTTTGTGTTTGTGTAATATTAGATGTTTTATCTTCCCCATCTTCAGGTGCGGTGTAATATACATTGTTTAATCTAATTGTCCCAGAGTTATATACACGTGCGTTGGGGCCGCTTGCTACAATTCCGCCGCCAGAGGCATAATAGGATGTTTCTCCAGAGAATGTATAAGAGTGGCGTGACATTGAAACGTTATTCAATTCAATTGTTCCATAGTTGTAAACAACTCCGGAGGTGCTAATTCCTGTTCCGATGATTTCAGAGGCAGCATCCTCATTACCATTTATAACAATGGAGCCATCGGCGGTATTAACAATCGTCGAATTTTTTGATCCGCCGATTCCAACAAGTGATCCATCTGCTTGTATGGAATTTATTTGGATTGTTCCATTATTGACCAAAGTGGAATTGGTGAGGCTTACTCCTTCAGAAAATAAAATATCGGCGGTATTGCTGGTTACTGTGATTGTTCCATCATTGCGGATAAGGCTATTTGTTGCCCAAATTCCATAAATACCTGTTGTGTTAATTTCCGCGCCAGATTTGTTCCATAGATATGCGGGCTTTACGGTTTGATTTCCTTTGTATTCATCTTCTTCTCCATATATCATAATCCCTATATTATCTGCCGTAATGCTTCCACTATTGACAATATAGGCGTTATCTATGAGAGAATAGGCCATAATTCCTCCCACATTACTGATAATTGTTCCGTGGTTGTATATGCGGCCTCCCATAGATGTGATTGCATATGTGAATATATCATTGATAATAGCGTTGTTTGGCAGGGTGTATGTGAGGGTTGTCTGTTGCGGAATCACCAAGGCAGGGGATCCGTTTCCCGTATTTGCGACAAGAAAGCTACCAATTTCCATGGGTTCGTCATCATCATCGTCGTCGTCATATTCTTCATCATCATACTCGTCATCATCGTCGTCTTCATGCATTTGTTCTGCTAATAATGCAATCAATTCTAAAGGTATGTTCCAATAACCATTTGATTCAATGGATCCGGTTGGTAATATGTAGTTTTTATATCCAATGTCCTGCCCATTTTGAATGATATTCAATTGTCCAGAGGAATTTGAGGTTGGCTCCGCGGGAGGGCTAATCGAAGCATTCAAGACGCATGTTCCGGAACCATTTTTTGTAAAGCCTTGGTTGCACACACAGTTTGCACCAAATTGATGTTCGTTAACACCACAGGAAACTGTCGGATAGCATTTGTCTGAATTATACCAGTCATACCCTTCGGCACATTGATCACATGCATATTTTTTCACATTATTTTCATCAGTACAGGACGAGGAGGCATAACCCGTAGGACAAGAAGGTTCTGAGTCATAGATATATATGTCTGCGGGGCATCGAGAATATGAATAACATCTTCCATTTTCTATGTAGTAGCCTGTTACACAGGTTTCACAACGATATCTTGTTAAACCAGAATTTGTTGTGCAAGATAATGGTGTTTGACAATGTTTAGGCTCTTTTACCAAAGGATAAGCCGCCGAGGAACATGATGATACAACACAGGTGTTGTTCTCTAATTCATAATCATCCGCACACTGATAGCAGGTGTCGCCTCTTTGATCTGTACAATGTTGGATTTCTGTATAGCATAGCCCGCCGTATAATACAAAATTTTCTTCACAAGTGCTGCACGTAGAAGAATCTTGTCTGGCACAATGTTCTATTTTAGCGTAGCAAAGTCCTGTTGTGTTGTTGAGAATATAGTCTGTATTACAATTTTCACAACGATATAAAGTTTGATCTCCATCTTCGCATTGCCCTACCTGTGTACAGTTATCTGGGGAGAAAGTAAGTGGATAGGCTGCACAATCAGATACAACGCAAACGCCCTCTGATACTTTATAGCCTCGATTACATTTTGTACAAACAGTGTCTGCTTGCGTTTGACAATTTTCAATTTTTTCGAAACACTGGTTATTTGAACCTTTTACATATCCCTCTTCACAATAGCATGCTGTTATTTCTTGGGTGCCAGCCAAAGAGCTTGAATGTTCAGGACAGTTAGTACATGTATCTCCATCTCCGTATTGACCAGCCGGGCATTGTTTTTTCACACATGTGTTTCCGTCCATTTGATATCCTGTGTCACATATATCACAGAGGAGCATGTGTTCGTTGCCTTTCCAACAAGTCGAAGAAGAAGCCCAACCTTCATCACAAGACGTATAGTTATATCCTGTGCAAGTGTCCATAGGACAGGCGTTGTCGGTTAGTTTATAGCCGGTATCACAGGTAATGCAGGATGTTCTTTCTTGAGTTGCACAATGTTCAATTGCCTCATAACAGGCTCCATTATACAGGCGATAACCTGCATCACAAGTAACGCAGACATTTCCTTCGCGGCTGGCACAGTTATGTATAATTGGTTCGCATGCACCATCATACCATTCATAACCAGATGCGCAGTCGCATTCACAACCTGAAACTACTTGGTGTGCAGAAGCATCACAGTTAGGTTCAGGATCGCAAGTCGACCCTGGAGCTGTATCACATTGTGTGCCCGAATAATTGTCGGTACAATCGCACCGTTTTGTGGAAGAGTTGTAGTTGCCGTGACTTCCGCAATAGTTGGTTGTTACTTCGCAATTATTTCCAATAAAGCCGGATTCACAATTACATTTTAATGTTGAGCTGTTGTAGGTGCCGTGGTAATTACATAGCTCTGAGTTTTCTGGATTCGTTTCGCCATTGTCTCCGGAATCGTCATTACCAGAATTTCCCCCTCCAGAGGTGTTGTTGCCACCACTATTATTGGAATGTTTATCGTCATGGCCGCCACCTCCGCCACCACCACTGGCAAGCGCAATAATGCCAAGAGTGCCTACTGCTGCGGCCGCACCACCACCAAGCCACCACCAAATAGCGCCTCCGTTATTATCGCAATCTAAATGCCGTTGATCCATGGTTAGACGCCTAACGCAGCGGTGGTTTGTATTGACACCAACTTCCATTAGGGTTTCATAAGCTGCACAATTTTCATCAATAAGTGCTTGACAGTATGCCGTGTTACCTTGGGCATTTAATGTATCTAAATCAATACATTGTAATCTTAAAGATTGAAGTTCTGCACTCTTTCTGTGGGAGGCTAATTTGTATATTCTTTTGAATAAAGATACCTCTTGATCGCTTGCAACATGGGATTGTGCATATTCAGTCCCGACATAATTGATTTTTCCGGAATTAACTCCTCGTGCCCACCAGGCAAAACCTTCATTAAATTGTTGAATTGTTAGATTTGGAATTCTTCGAATACATTCATGTGTTGTGGAAGCGCCTAATTGTCTCAATATTTGGAAGGCTGAATAATCTCGACGATAAATTGCTTCGCAAAGGGCTGTTGATCCCCGTTCATTAAGTGCATTTACAGAATATCCTTGATATTTCAGTTGTTGTAATGCGGCTATATCGCCCCTGCGCGCGTGATAATAAAACGCTTGCCGGGGTGTCATTTGATAGTTTGACAATGCAGGAACCTGAAATGACAACAATCCCGTTGTCACCAAACAAAATAGGAACCTGCGCGTATAGTCTCCTTTGAACATGCTCAAATAACTTATAACCTCTCACTTTGATGATACATAAAAAAATATGAATTGCAAATGTTTTTTATGTGTTATTTAAAAAAAGTTCTTGACTCTATTTTGGGGTTATGTTCGAATGATTATGGATAGGAGAAACGGTAATAATATGAAATTGGTGACATTTCAAACAAAAGAGGCATTAGATGTTTTGAAAAAAACAGGAATATTGATCACCAATGAAGCATATATTGATTTAAAAAAATACAGCGTTCCATATGATTGGATAGTTCATGAAATGCGTCAAAAAATATGTCCTCGAAATGGGGAAAGATATCCCATTTGGGCCTGGGCTAAATGTGGTAGTTCTATCGCCCCAAAAAAGAAAAAAAATCGTTTGAATGTGGCGCAAAAGCATCTTGTTCGAATTACTTTTGAGAAAACCGTTGAGAAAGTTTTGCTTTCTGATTATATGGCATATTCTTTTGTTTTAAATGGTCAACCAGTTCCAAAAACATCAACGGAATATGCGCAATTTTTGAAAAAAATACAAAAAGAAAATATCCCTTTGGAGGCATTAAAGAGTGTTGTGCGCAATGAAAAAAGTTTGCCCAAAGTTATGAAGCTTTTTCCCAAGATAAAGCAAACTTGGGAGCGAATTTTTGATTTGAAATCAAATGTGCATCAAGCCTGTGTTTGGAATATAAAAATGTCAGAAGTTAGAAAAGTGGAAATGTTGAATGATTCCAAGTATATGTATGGATCTATGAATGCTAAAAAATCAGATGGTTCAAGGCCTGATTGGAAAAAACGGTATTTAGATTTTTTACCAGAGTAGAAGGTTTTTATTTAGTGCGTAATGTTTTGGTGTAGCTTATTGACAAGCGTATCAATAATAGGCAGTAAAGAAAATGGTTAGAATCGGTTGTGTTTTTTTAAGATGATTAAGAAATTGATTGCAAAATTTGACTTGTTGATTTAAACTGAAACGAGTTTAAAAAGGAGATAATATATGAAACGAAATCAAGTTGTTTTAATTCATGGGATGCCTGCAACGGGAAAGTATACCATGGCTAAGCGCTTGCAAGGTAAAAATGGTATTTTGTTGGATAATCACTATTTTCACGATATGTTTGTCAATTCGACAGAGGTTGCTCCTGAAGAGTTAAAGCAATACTGGGGGGCCGTTGGAAGATTAAAAAAACAGTTTATGGCTATATTGAGCCAGTTTTATCCGAAATCAAGACAGGTGCGATATCTTTTTACATCTGTTATGTTGAAAGATGAGGATTTGTTGGAGCGGTTGGAAAAATTTGCTGCTGATGTTCAGGCAGATTTTATACCTATAGAGTTGACGGCACAAGCTAATGTTTTAAAAAAGAGGTGTCAAGCTGAATCTCGTAAGCTTCGACATAAAATTTCCAATGAAAAATCGTTGACAAAGTTTTTGGAAGAATATGAAGGCCGATGGCCGGATTATGTGCATCCCAATAAATTAGTTGTGGACACATCTTTGTTGACAGAGGACGAAACTTTTAAAAAAATTCAAAAACATCTTAAAAAATTTGATTAAGCAAAAAATGAGATTCATAAACTTGTTTTTGAAAAAAGATTGTGTTATGATGAACCTTGAATTAAAGGAAAAAACATGATTCTATTTATTTTGGCATGTTGCTTGTTGATTTTGGGATATGTTATCTACGGGACAGTGGTGGAAAAAGTGTTTGGTATCAGCACTAATAAAACGCCGGCAGTGAAACATCCAGATGGTGTGGATTATATTCCTTTCCCTACCTACAAAGCTTTTTTGATTCAATTCTTAAATATTGCAGGTTTGGGGCCTGTTTTTGGGGCGATTTTGGGGGCTGTTTATGGCCCTGTTTGTTTGCTGTGGATTGTTTTTGGTTCTGTTTTTGCAGGTGCTGTGCACGACTATTTGTCGGGTATGCTTTCTTTGCGCCATGACGGAAAGTCATTGATTTATTTAATGGAAGTTTATTTTGGTAAAAAAATTAAATATGTGGCTTTGTTTTTATTGATATCAATGTTGTTGTTGGTTGGAGCAATTTTTGCCAAAAGTCCGGCACAAATGATTGGTCAGTTGACGCACAGCTCCATGTGGTTATGGTTGGTTGTTATTTTCGGTTATTATTTCATAGCAACTTTATTACCCATAGACAAGCTGATTGGACGTTTTTATCCTTTATTTGCCGTGTGTTTGATGGGATCGAGTGTTTGCTTGATTATAGCTGTATTTGCGCGGGATATCCCGGCTTTTTTAAATTTTAAATTAGCAAATTTGCATCCACAAAATTTACCTTTATTCCCGTTGTTATTTGTGACTATTGCTTGTGGCGCGATTAGTGGTTTTCATGCGACCCAATCTCCTATGATTGCGCGCTGTTTGAAAAATGAAAAATATGGTCGGCCGGTGTTTTACGGTGCGATGATTGTGGAAGGGATTGTAGCCCTTATTTGGGCAACTTTGGGTATTTGCTTTTATCCGACGACATCCGCTTTGCTAGCCTCAATTCAATCGGTAGATGCAGGTGGTGTTGTTTCCGAAATCGCCAAAGGGTTATTGGGTAATATTGGTGGCGTTGTCACGATTGCCTCTGTGGTGATTTTAGCCATTACAACTGGAGATACCTGTTTTCGCTCGGCACGTTTAATTTTAGCTGATTTTTTAAAGTTGCCTCAAGGCAAAATTAAATTCCGATTAGTGCTGTCCTTGTCCGTGTTGGCGGGTGGTATTTTCTTGTCTATTATCAATGTTTCCACTATTTGGCGTTATTTTGGATGGTTTAATCAAACTTTGGCCATGTTTACATTGTGGTTGGTAACCGTATATCTTTACAAAGCCAAAAAATGTTTTTGGATTTCATTAGCTCCGGCAGTTTTTATGACAGGAGTTAGCAGTGCTTATGTTGCCTATGATAAATTATTTTTGAATTTGTCTGTGCCTGTGGCACATACGGTTGGTTTCGTCGTGGCTGTGCTTTCTTTGTTTGGTTTTTTGGTGTTAGCCCCTAAGTGCTGTTTGAAAAAGTAATGTCTGTAACCGAAGTGTTATAATTAGGGAATTCATGAATTGACTTTGGAATACAAATTCGATATAGTCAACACATGAATGTTAAGAAATTTGCTAAAAAAAATGTTATTTTTGTGGTCGCATTAATTGCGGCCATTGTGAGTTGTTGTTTTGTTCCGCCAAATAAAAATTATTTGAATTATGTGGAGGGGCGGACGATCGGTTGCCTTTTTGGAACTTTGGCCGTTATCGGCGCTCTTAGAAATATCCGTTTTTTCAAAAGTGTTGCCCGTTGGATTATCGCTCAAACAGGTAATACACGGACGGCTGTTATAACACTTGTTTGTATTACATTTATCGGATCAATGTTGATTGCTAATGACATGGCATTGATTACGTTTTTGCCATTGGGTTTTGTTGTTTTATCTTCAACAGGTAAAGAAAAATATATGGCCTTTACATTTGTTATGCAAAATATTGCCGCGAATTTAGGGGGTATGTTGACGCCCTTTGGTAATCCGCAAAACTTATTTTTATATTCTTACTTTAATATTCCTAATGCTGAATTTATTAAAATTATGTTTCCGCCATTTTTCTTGGCGGTCAGTTTAATTATGCTTTGTTGTTGGTTTAATGTAAAAAAAGAAAAGATGATTTTGCCCAAAAAGAAAATAAAATTGCCGCCCATTAGGACGACTATTTATCTTTTGTTGTTTGCGTTTGCTATTGCTATTGTTTTTCGTATAGTGCCTTATTTGATAGGAATAGTCATTATTGCATGTTGTTTGTGGTTTTTGGATAAAAAAGCACTTAAAAAATTGGATTATCCTTTGTTGGGAACATTTTTGTGTTTCTTCATCTTTTCCGGGAATGTCTCGCAGATGGAGCCCGTTCATATCTTTTTTGAAAAAATCTTATCTCATAGTGTATTGTTGGTAAGTATTTTATCTTGTCAATTTATCAGCAATGTTCCGACCGCTATTTTACTCTCCAGATTTACAGGAAATTATCCGGATTTATTGATAGGGGTAAATATCGGTGGCGTTGGTACTTTGGTTGCTTCGTTGGCCAGTTTGATTACATTTCGGGAATACACCCACCGTTATCCGCATAAGACAAAAAGTTATTTAAAAACATTTTTTGGATATAATTTTTGCTTTTTATTTATTTTAACGTTTTTTTGTTTGATGGAATAAAGGATGTCCTTTTGAACGATGGTGCCTTTTGGCTAGGATAGGGGGCGTAAGTTGCGAAATATTAGGTTGCAAAATATCAAAAATTTATATATCCTTTGATTAACGGAGGGAAATTCGAATGAAAAAAAGAGTAAGTTCACAAATACGCAAAAGAAAGTTTTCTAAAAAAAAGAGTATCGTAGCCTTGTTTGGTTTGGTTGTGATAGTTGTGAGCCTGTATTATGGCTTTGTAAGGAAGGAAGTATCTATAGTAGAGCAACCAGATGGTTCCTATAAAATATATGAAAATGGCCAATTAATCCACGATGAACAGGCGGATGGTTCCTTTAAAATGTATTATCCAAATGGGCAATTACAACAAGATTGCGGGGTTATTGATTGGACAGATGTAATAGGAAAACAGGATTGTTTAGCATACGATCAAGAGGGCAATGTAGTAGATAGCTTTGATATACAGTGGAAAAGAATGGATTGATATCAAGTTTTTGCTTTAGAAGGCCGTAAATAGATAAAACACTCAATTTGGGCGGTTGGACATTCAAAACAGCCTTAAATACTTAAAGACAAAAGAAAAAGTCGCCTTTTCGGGCGACTTGTGTTTAATGGTTGGACACTGTGCGCAATTTGCGAACTTTTTGGATTGCCAATTTATGCATTATATGATATCATCTATACCAGAAATTGTTTAGGAGGCTTTCCATGAATCTTACTTATATATTGCTGTTATGCTATCTTTTGATATTGATGTTTATTGCTTTTAAAGACAATAAATCAGAAGATACAAATGGTTTTATTATTGCGGACAGAAAAGTCGGTATATTAGGTTT
>CAJOPC010000044.1 GCA_905236245.1 uncultured Alphaproteobacteria bacterium | reverse complement strand
TGTTCCAATCTCGCATGGATGTGTCAGCAATGCAGATTGTGACGAAAGTGAATATTGTGACATAACATCGTCTTTGTTCCGTTGTACCGCACCAGATACAGGTGAATGCAAACCGATTGAATATCGGTATAACGTATGCGAGGGCGATAATCAATATGAATCCCAAATCAACGATCGCACGATGCGTGTAAGTAACAACACTATGAGTTGGTGGAGCGCGGACAACTGGTGTAAAGCACAAGGATTACGCCTTATCTCTTTGGGTGATTTAGGGCTCCAAAAACCCGCAACAAAAGGTTGTTTCAAAGAATCATGTGGAATCTCAAACGAGCAATGGGATCGCCTAAATAACGAACTTGGCTGCGCCTCAGATGCTTGGGGAGAAAATGCTAATTTCTGGGTCACAGAAAGTTATGATGCCTGCCGAGCCTATTATGTTCAACCAGGTTTTTGGCGCATCCATCCATACAACCGTTATGGTGATGGATTGTTCCATGCGGTATGTACGGGCGCTGTTTGTCCGGAGGGAGAATATCGTCAACCAGATGGCTCATGTGCCGAAGAATGTGGAGCCAACATGGCAATCTCCGGCGGCAACTGCGTTTGCGCAGAAACTTTTGTCATGGAAAATGGCGCTTGCGTGTGTCCGGAAGGAACCTCGCTGGTCAATGGTCGTTGCGAATGTCCGGAAGGCCAAACTTGGACCGGGGAAGTCTGCTGTCCAAATGAAAGACTCGCCGGAACAATGTGCTGTGAAGAAGGTAGTATTGCCAATGAGTTAGAAGGTCAACCCATTTGTTGTCCAGAAAATGAAATAGCGTACATCAGTGAACATTATAGCGACGGTAGCGTCGAACTTTCTTGTTGCGATGGAACTCCTGTACGATCAGAAGGCTCTATCTCACAAAATCAGTATAGGCAGCAATGTTGTCCAACAGATAAAATTCCGACTGATTTAGAAAATTATACAACTTGCTGCGAAGAAGGGGGAATTCCCTATTTAGCAATAAAATCTGAAGATTACATCGTCACAAGCTGTTGCAATGGACATGTTCTTGAATATGTAACGGGAGATGATCTTTGTACTTTGGGAGAGTGTAAAATCACTAGAGGACAATGTATTACTGGTGATTGTTCCTCAAATATAGATTGTGAATCTGTAAGTGGTTGTGAAAATGGCTCATGTTATTGCAATATTGATTTTTCACAAAGAGTTGGCTCTTGTAAGCCAATAGGGAATTTCAAAGATGCCCAAAATACCATTGAGGGCATTGGCAAACCAAGACGAAGTGAAGCTTCTATGAGTTGGTTTTCAGCTAATAACTGGTGTAAGGCTCAAGGAATGCATTTAATTACCGTTGAAGAGTTACAATGTTACAGATCTGGCACAAATTCAATACTCAATTATAGTGGTGCTTGCTGTGCGGGGAACGGCGCTTCCTGTTCAGTAAATACCAACTGGTATACAGAAGAGAATAGAAATAATTATAGTGCAGTCCTATATGCAATATGCAACGAGTTTGGGTATAATTATTCATGGGTAGGCTCCCATGTGGGGAGTAATGGTGCAGCGGATATATGGGGTGAACGCGGCACGATAGGTGGCTTACTATTCTATACTGAGAAAAATGCACTCTGTGTGGCAGATTAATTTTAGCTCCATCGGGCCCTCCCGGGGGGGAAAAAGAAGATTGCAGAAATTAAACTTTTGTTATTGACAAGTAAATTTATTTGAGCTATGTTCATTGCATGAGAAAATTAGTTATATTAGTTTTATTAGGTTTGATTATCAGTGCGTGTGGACGCATGAGTCGTCCTGTAGCACCAGAAGGGTCAACCTATCCCCAAACATATATTATTAAGGAATAACCATGCCAAAGTCTAAATATAAAGCAATTGCTATTTTTGGCTCGACCAGTGATGAGATCAATCCGGCCTTTAGAAAGCCGACATTTGAAACAGGCGCTTTGTTAGCTAAAAACGGCATCACTATGATTTTTGGTGTGGGCGATAACGGATTAATGGGCGAATCTTTTCGTGGCGTTCGTTCGGAAAATGGCAAGGTTTTGGGTATTACCATTCCTTCACTTTTAAAAAAACAATGCGCTGATCCATCTATTTACCATAAAGGCGAATTGCATGTTGTTAAAACTTTACACATCCGCAAACATTTGATGATGGAAAAAGCGGACGCCTTATTGATTGCTCCCGGCGGATGGGGAACTCTTGATGAAATTGGATCTCATGGTGTGCATGCAAAACTTGGGGACAGAGCTGTGAAACCTGTGATCTTTTTGAATTTCGGTGGTTTTTGGAATCCGGTAAAAGATCTTTTGAAAAACATGCTGAAAAACGGTGCAGTTAAGGAAAAACAGCTAGCTTTTGTCGATTATGCTAATACTCCAGATGAAATTTTTGATGCTATTGAACGCGCAAAAAAACGGTTAAAAAAATAATTCTTTACTTTTATCAAAAAAATATTTAAAATGACCGTATGGAGAGTATAACCACAGACGATTTTTTGAACGGCAAAGTCAAGCTCCGCCAATCTGTTCACGGATTGCGGGCGACTTCTGATGCTGTGTTGGTCGCCGCCGCGGTGAAAGCAAAAAAAAATGACACTGTTTTGGATGTAGGCGCCGGCAATGGTATTATCGGTTTGTGCATTGCCGCACGTGTTCCTGTTCAAATCAATGCACTGGAAATTCAAGAAAATTTGGTCCAGCTGATTCAAGAAAATGCAACGTTAAACGATCGAAAAGTCACGGTGATCCGGATGGATTTGTTCCAACGAACTGATCCTTTGAAGGGAAAGCTCTTCCACCATGTTGTGACTAATCCTCCGTTTTATGATACGCATGGCAAATCGCGGGCAAATGCCGAACAAGCTAAGGCTTACAGTGCAAATTTTGATTTGAATAAGTGGTTGGATTATTGCTTAAAACATATCCGTGCAAAAGGCACTTTCACTATGATTCATCGACCAGAAATGTTAGGCGATATCTTGATGATTTTAGAACAAAAATTAGGCGGAATAGAGATTATTCCTATTTATTCCAAAGTCAATCAACCAGCAAAGAGAGTTATTATTCGTGGTATTTTGGGATCACAAAAACCAACCTCATTGATGGCGGGTGTTGTTTTACATACACAAACGGATAAACCAACCTCTTCCGCCACAAAACTCTTGCGTCAAGGCCGTTCCTTTTAAAATTATGGTCAATCTTTTAACTAAGTAAGATATTGGCTGAAACAAAACCACACAAAAACCCCCGAGCATCACGCGTCGGGGGATTTTATTAAAAGCAAACTTGCTTATTTCAAAGCAGCTTTAGCTTGTTTCACCAAGGCTTCAAAACCTTTTGGATCATTCAAAGCGATATCAGCCAAAACCTTGCGATCCAAAGCGACACCGGCTTTCTTTAAGCCATCCATAAAGCGAGAATAGACCATGCCGTTTGCACGAACTGCCGCATTGATACGGACGATCCACAATTGACGGATGTCTGTCTTTTTTGCTTTACGATCACGGTAGGCATATTGTAAACCTTTTTCCACTTTTTCTTTAGCAATTGTAAAGACTTTGGAATTACGGCCACGATAGCCCTTTGCTAACTTCAAAACTTTGTTATGCTTTGCACGAGATGTCGTGCTACGTTTGACTCTTGCCATAGGTTACACTCCTTTCCCGTGAATAAAGAATTTCAAAATTTTGCTTACTGTTTTTGAAGCAACTTGAGTACGACGTGCTTGACGTGTACGCTTCTTATCCTTGTGGATAAACAAGTGACGTTTATTCACGTGTCCAGTTTTTACTTTACCATTCTTGGTGAGTTTGCAGCGTTTTTTCACGCAGCTTTTAGATTTTAATTTTGGCATTTTCTTTCCTTTTGTTATTGTTATACCAAGCCCGCGGGGCAGCCAAATATATTAGCCCTTTTGGGAAACGAGGAAGATTATACCAGATTTTGATAGAGCTGTCAAGTGGATTTTACAGCCGTTTGAAAAGCCAAGCCACGCTCTTCAAAATTTTTATATTGATTATAACTGGGGGCCGCAGGAGACAACAAAACTATACCTCCCTCCGGTGTAATTTGTTTTGCCAACGCAACAGCATCTTCTATCGTTTGCACATGATGAGATGTTTCAATTCGGTCCCCCGTTGTTGGCAAAGCAATTGCCTGAACTTGGTGTGCAGCAATATAGTGGTTGAGCTCTGTATAATCTTGACCACGATCAAAACCTCCCACCAACAAAGTAATAGACTTTTCTTGAAAACTTTCCATCGCACAAATGGCCGTCTCCGGCGTTGTAGAAATACTATCATCCACGAAAGTAATGCCCCCCTGCTCTGCTACAATCTGCAAACGATGAGCTAAACCTTTAAAAGTTTTAAAAGCTTCCTCCGCTTTTAATAAATCTAATCCTAAGTGCTTCAATACAGCTAATACTACACATGCATTTTGGGCATTATGGATTCCACGGAGATTTAAACTGGAAATTGGGAATAGCTGTTTTTCTTCGTCATAAAAATAATCATCTTTGATATGGATCCTGTTTTCTCGGTTGTCTAGTTGCCACAACCCCTGATTCCACATATGTTTTTTATCTGCATAATACTGCTCATGAGATCCATGCCATTGCAAATGTTCTGGATACATATTCAGCAATACCGCCATATCCGGCTTGCCCACAAAATCAGCACACTGATAACTGGAAAGTTCCGCCACCACATAGTCGGACTCTTCATCCACAAAATCCAATAAAGGCATACCAATATTACCACCTAAACATACTTTAAATCCATAGGCTTGCAATGTATGTGCCAATAAACTCGAAGTTGTGCTTTTTCCTTTGGTACCTGTGATTGCAATAACCTTAGCTTTTGGATTTCTATTTGTCATAAACAGATTTGTTCCACTTGTTACCGCAATACCCTGCTCCTTGGCTTTACCTATTTCTGGACGATACAAAGAAACGCCTGGTGATTTAATCAAAACATCTGCTGTATAAATATCTTGTAAGTTATCTTCACTAATTTCCACAATCGTGGCATTTGGCACATGCCTCTGCAAGGTTTGTTTTACAGCCAATCCTTCACGTCCCATTCCCCAAATAGCAACACGTTTATGTTCTAAATCTTGCCATAACATCCTGCAATTCCTTTGGAATTAAATGTTCATCCGATACGGTAAATGGAGCCAATGCAAATGGAACATCCAATGTTCTAACTGCATAATCATCTTGCCATTCAGAATTTTGTTTTAATTGATTAAAGGCCCAACGACATTCATCAACCTCGCCAACACACTCAAATGGTTTATGTCCGGAAAGGCCTAATAATTCGCGATAACCTTCTATCTGATTTTCATCATTTAAAGGATTTGTGCCAACAGCACGAATTAAGGTTTCTTTATCCATAAATGGGGCTAAAATCAAAAACACAAAGCGACATTTATCACAAGATCCACACCAGCCCTCTATCCGTTTATTTAAATCCAATTTAAAAGCCTTATTACAGCTGGTAAAGACATTAAAATAAGCCGAACACATTTGAGCAAACAATCGTGCAATATGAGCTTCCGAAATCGGGCGCAAGAGTGAAAAATAACGAAAATCTGGCGTAATACTTTGGGTTAAATCATAAAACATTTTTTCAAATTCAAATGATTTTGACCATTGATGATTGATATTCAAATCCCCTTGTTTCATGTTCCCGCTATTTGCTGACTTTTCACACGCCATAACCACATACTTTTCTTTGCGTAGCAACGCCAACGCCCATAATAAAAATGCAAATATACCTGTCACTGGAACATGGCCATTATATACTTTTCCAGAAGCATTAAGCTCAAATAACTTTGAATCTAACACGCGGTTAAACGTAATATACGGCAAACCAGATTTTTCGGCACAAGCACTTTGTGGTTTTGATCCACCACACGCTACTCCCGTTGCAGGCACATTTAACTCTTTCAATAATTCCATCACCACACAAGAATCTTTGCCACCACCAACAGGAACCAAAGCCTTTGGCTCAAAAGATATATCACATTTCTTCGCCTGTCCGTTTCCAAACGGGAAATGAATTTTTCCCTGTAGATTCACATTATTTTTAATAGCAAATTCCCCCAAACCTTTTAGATAAAAATCATCAAAAAAAGCCGCTTGTTCATGCGTTAAAGACCCAGATAAAATTTGAATCTCATCCGACAAAAAGGCTTTATAATAATTGATACCACAAGCAATATGCGCCAAAAACAATACTTGATTCAAAGCGTCCGCTGTTTGTTTATCCACTTCAAAAGGAGCACCTGGGAAAGTTATTTTTTCCTGAAAAGACTCACCACTTGAGGAATGGTAAGAAAACACTATATTTCCAGACTCTGGCTGAAATAAAAATGAATCAAAATAAAAAACTGACTTTTCCATACTAAAACCTTATGCTTACCATACTCTTTTTCTGCCTAAAAGTAAAGGGGAAAGATAAATTTAAGCAACTTTCTTTTAAAAAAAACAAAATTTTGTTATTTTTTACTTGATTTTTCTTTACAAGCGTTTTAGTATGAAATTGGTGAGGAGTTGAAAAGGAGTAATATGCGTATTTTAAAAAAACTATTTGTCATCCTCATTTTGTTATCCGTTGCTGCTATCGCCTATGTGATTCATCAACGCCATGTTTCAACACCGACGCATTGTCTTTCCGGCGAAGTAGATGTTCATCACCCGGATTATGCTAAATGTGGTCCAATCGTGGAACAAGACTTGTTAGGCAAAGCCCAAAATGGCGATGCAAATGCCGCTTATAAGCTTGCATTATTATATGATACAGGTGATCGTGTTCCTGAAAATCGCCAACAAGCGCTTCATTGGTTGCGCAAAGCAGAACAGGCAAATTTGCCAGATGCCCAATATGTTATGGCAGTTTGGTCGGAACGGGGTTATTTTGGTCCAAGCGGAGCGGATTTAGTAATTCCTCTGTATGAAGCAGCCGCTCGTCAAGGACATTTAAATGCCATGAAGAGTTTGGCCAACATTTATCGTGACACAAACCCTGAAAAACATCAATTCTGGATGGACAAAATTAAGGCTTACAAATGACATTTTACAGGAACGAATACATCCCACCTCATTATAAGCTTCCGAAAACAGAATTAACTTTTACTCTCAATCCAAAGAGTACTTTGGTACAGTCTTCTTTATTCTTTGAAGATTATCAAACTGACAAGCCATTGATTTTAGATGGCGTTGATTTGATTTTAAAAGAAATTTTAATGGATAACAAACCGTGCAAGTATGAGTTAGGTCAAGAAACCTTAACACTGCATCCAAACAAAAAGAAATTTGTCTTAAAAATAACGGTAGAAATCAATCCGGAAAAAAATACCTGTTTACAAGGGTTGTATATATCTGACGGCTTATTCACAACTCAAAATGAGCCTCAAGGTTTCCGTCGCATCACCTATTATCCGGACCATCCTGATGTGCTTAGCACCTATACAGTTACTATTAAAGCAAATCAAAAAAGTTATCCTGTGCGTCTATCTAATGGTAACGTTATCAAGGAAACTACAAGCTCAATTACTTACCACGATCCATATCCAAAACCATGTTATTTATTTGCCTTGGTCGCAGGGAAATTGGACGTTTTAGAAGATAGCTATACAACGAAATCAGGGAAAAAGGTCAGCCTCTATCTTTATTGTGAACCTGGCAAAAAGGAACGTTTAACTTTTGCAATGGAATCATTAAAACGATCAATGAAGTGGGATGAAGACACTTTTGGTTTAGAGTACGATTTAGATCGTTTTTCCATTGTTGCCGTCTCCCACTTTAATGCTGGAGCTATGGAGAATAAGTCGTTGAATATATTCAATGATTCACTTTTGTTAGCTAGCCCTATGACGGCGACAGATCTTATCTACGCTTCTATTGAAAGAACAGTTGGACACGAATATTTCCATAATTACAGCGGCGATCGCGTGACGTTGCGCGATTGGTTTCATTTATCTTTAAAAGAGGGATTTACCGTTTTTCGCCATACTGAATTTGGAGCAGATGTAAGAGATGGAGCTATGGGCCGCATTCATGATGTAGATTTATTACGTTCTGTTCAATTTATTGAAGATGATGGCCCTTTGGCGCATCCTGTTTTATTAGACGAAGCAGAATCTGTAGACAATTTTTACACAACAACAATATATGAAAAAGGTGCCGAGGTCATCCGTATGATGCGCGCCGTTGTCGGGCGTGAAAAATTTATGAAAGGTTGCGCTCTTTATTTCAAACGCCACGATGGTCAGGCCGTAACCATCCAAGATTTCGTACGCGCAATAGAAGATGCCAGCGGTGTTGATTTGACTCAATTTTGTCAATGGTATCATATCCCAGGCCGTCCAAAGGTATTGGTTAAAACACATTATAACAATCACGTCTTTACTATTCATGTGGAACAATCGCATAAACGCACGACAGAGCCTTTTGTTATTCCTTTAGCATTTGGTTTTGTTGGACCAGACGGAAAAGATTTAATGGAAGACACATTAATTTTGGATAAATCCCATCAGGATTGGTCCTTTGATGTAGAGGAAGAACCTGTTTTATCTATCAATCGTAATTTTTCTGCTTTAATAGATTTAGATATTCAATATACTTCCGACGAAAAACTCCATTTAATTAAATATGATTCGGATCTTTTTAATCGCTATCAAGTCGGCCATCAGTATATGTTAGACATATTACTTGATATGATTCGCGCGGACAAAGAAAACGTCCCTTCCGAATTCTTAGATGCTATACATGCTTACTTGTCTGACAGCGATCATCCATCCTTTGTAGCAGAAGCATTATTTATTCCAACTGCAGCAGAAATTATCAATCTTTTACCATCAATTAATTTGGAAAAGCTGTTTGAAAAACGCACATTAATGCGTCGAGCTATTGCCGAAAAATTTTATTCTCGATTCGTTCAAATCTATGAAGAAAACTGTGTTGACAAACCTTATTCCCCTGAACCAGTGCAGGCAGATAAACGTGCCATTAAAAATATGGCTTTATCCTATTTGGCTCTGACCGAAAATGGGGAACGCGCTTGGATGCAATACAAAACCGCAAATAACTTTACTGATTTAATTCATGCGTTACTTGTTCTTGTTCATAATGATTTGCCTCATAAAATAGATGCTTTAGCAGATTTTTATGTCAAATATGAAAAAGATTCTTTAGCTTTAAACAAGTGGTTTTCTGCGCAAGCTGGAGCTCCCTATCCTGCTACGATTGAGGTTGTCAAAAAACTGCTTAAGCATCCGAAGTTTGATCTCCTTAATCCCAATCGTGTTCGTGCAGTATTGGGTGTATTTAGTACAAATCTTCCAGCATTTCATCAAGAGGCTGGATATAATTTATTGGCAGAGTATATTGAAAAGCTAGATAAGGTCAATCCACAAATGGCATCCCGTTTAGTACAGGCTTTTGGTTCATACAAAAAGATGGATGCATTCCGTCGTGCCCACGCCGAACAAACACTGCAAGGATTGTTGGCCAAAGGCTTATCTGCTCAACCCGCCGAATTGATTCAAAAGATTGTTAAATAAAGCAAAATAAAAGCCCCTATTAAAAGGGGCTGTATTTTATTCAACAATTAGGACGGTGCCTTCTACATCTATCACCTTGGCACGTCGGCCTTTGGCTATAGGATGCTTAGATTTTGCCAACCAAACGGTATCACCTACCGCAACTTTACCCAAATCGTCTTCAATAGCTTCAACAACTTTAAAGCTTTGACCGATATATTTATGTGCCCCAGTTTTGTTCTTTTGGGCAACCTCTTTATTGGCACCAAAAATGCGCTTATAAACAAAGAATCCAAAAAACAAACTGATAGCAGAACAAACTGCAAAAGTCGCCAACTGACCACTAACAGTCAATGGAACAAAGGCAATGATAACTCCCGTCATAATTGCACCCAAGCCAAACCAAATAATGAACGTGCCGGGCATAATCAACTCTAAAATCATCAGGATCAGGCCAAAAGTTGACCATTCCCATACTCCCCAATGACTTAAGTAAGAAAAAAATTCACTCATATATTATCCTTTCTTCTTGTCTTTTAAAAGCTTTGGCTCTTCTTTTTTATCAGCCAACAAAGTCTTTGTCACTTCTGCGATACCGGCCAAAGAACTCGCCAACTGAGATGTTTCAAACGGCAACATCAACAGCTTTTGATTTGGCGCCTTCACAATTTCCTTCAAGGCTTCTACATACGCTTGGCCCAAGAAATAATTCAAAGATTTTTCATTGCCTTTAGCAATAGCTTCGGACACCATCTTTGTGGCTTTTGCTTCCGCTTCAGCGGCACGTTCACGAGCTTCAGCTTGACGGAAGGCAACTTCCTTTTCACCTTCTGCGGCCAACACTGCCGCTTGTTTTTCACCTTCCGCCTTCAAAATCGCGGATTGCTTCAAACCTTCGGCATCCAACACATTGGCCCGCTTTTCACGTTCAGCCTTCATCTGCCGCGCCATCGCGTCAATCAAATCACGTGGAGGTGCAATATCTTTAATTTCTACACGGGTAATCTTTGTTCCCCAAGGCACCGTAGCTTCATCCACCACAGCCAACAAACGTTGGTTAATGACATCACGTTGACTCAACAATTCATCGATTTCCATGGAACCAATCACGGTTCTAACGTTTGTCATGACCAAATTCAACAAACCGGAATACAAATCGTGAATTTGATAGGATGCGGCGTAAGCATCTTGAATTTCAAAGAACACCACACCATCCACACGCACCATAGCATTATCTTTGGTAATCACGTCCTGAGAAGGAATATCCAATACCTGTTCCATCATGTTGACGCGTTGTCCAATACGCTCTGCGATAGGAATTAGTCCATGAATTCCAGGACGTAAAATCTTCGAAAATTTACCAAAAGTTTCGACTGTATACTCATATCCTTGCGGCACAATTTTTAAACAAGAAATAATAAATAAAAATGCCACGCCGATTAAAACCATTAAAAAGAATTCCATAATTTCCCCTTTCATTAAAATCAATAACGCGTTTAGTGTAACTTGTGACATCAAAAGTGTCAAGTATATTTTTTAAAACAACACTAATTTTGCCTATTGTTTTTTCTCACATTTTTTGATATAATATTCTCGCTTTTAATTTTAACAAAGGAGAACAAAATGTCATATTCAAAAGCAACTGACCAAAAATGGCAACAAAAATGGCGTGAAACAAGCCTGTATAAATATGATGAAAATGCCAAAGGGGAAAAGTTGTATTGCTTGGAAATGTTCTCTTATCCGTCCGGCGCCAGTTTGCATTGTGGCCACTGGTATAACTTTGCTCCAATTGATACCTGGGCGCGGTTCAAGAAAATGCAAGGATATAATGTTTTTCATCCAATGGGCTTTGACGCCTTTGGATTACCGGCTGAAAATTACGCCATAAAAACGGGCATTCATCCAAAAGATTCTACCCTAAAAAACATTGATATCATGACACAGCAATTGATTGCTATGGGGGCAAATTATGACTGGGATTATTCACTCAACACATGTGATGAAGAGTATTACAAATGGACACAATGGATTTTCACCAAACTATTTGAACGAGGCTTAGCTTATCAAAAAGAAGCCCCTGTGAACTGGTGTCCCAGCTGTCAAACTGTTCTTGCCAATGAACAAGTAAAAGATGGCTGCTGTGAACGTTGTGACACACCTGTTGTGCAAAAAAATATGAAGCAGTGGTTTTTCAAAATTACAGCTTATGCAGACGAATTATTGGAAAAAATTGATGGTTTAAATTGGCCGGAAAAAACCAAAAAAATTCAAAAGAACTGGATTGGTAAATCTCATGGTTCTTTGATCACCTTTGATATTGACAATGGCACACAATTGAAAGCTTTCACTACACGCGCCGATACCTTGTATGGATTATCCTATGTGGTGATTGCACCAGAGCATCCGGCTGTTGCAAGTTTAATAAAACCCGAACAAAAAGAAGCTGTGGAAAAATATGTTGCGGATGCTGCCAAGGTCAAAGAAATCGATCGTCTTTCCACCGAACGGGAACGCACTGGCGTTTTCACAGGCTCTTATGCTACAAATCCTGTGGATGGGCGCAAAGTTCCTGTGTGGGTTGCAGATTATGTAATCGCCAGCTATGGAACAGGTTTTGTGATGGCTGTTCCGGCACACGACGAACGCGATTATGACTTTGCCACACGCTACAATTTACCTATTACACGCGTTATTGTGGATAAAGATGGCAATGAGCAACCACTGCCTTTCTGTGATCATGGAAAATTAGTGAATAGCCAAGAATTTTCAGGCATGGCAACAGAAGAAGCAATTCCTGCTATTGTCGCTAAATTAGCGAAAGAAGGCAAAGGTGAGCTCACCACTATGTATCGTTTACGCGACTGGTTAATTTCTCGCCAACGTTATTGGGGTGCTCCTATTCCTATTATTCACTGTCCTCACTGTGGTGCTGTGGCAGTACCAGAATCTGATTTACCGGTCAAATTACCATACAATGTCGAATTCAGACCCGATGGGGAATCACCATTAAAACGTTGTCCAGAATTCATGCATGTGAAATGTCCGAAATGTGGCACAGATGCAGAACGGGATCCAGATACTATGGATACCTTCGTGGATTCCAGTTGGTACTTCCTGCGCTATCCGGATGCACGCAATGACAAAGAAGTGTTTAACAAAGACAGAATCAATAAAATGTGTCCAATTGACATGTATGTAGGCGGACAAGAACACGCCACCATGCACTTACTTTATGCACGTTTCTTTACAAAAGCTTTACGTGATATGGGCTATTTAAACTTTGATGAACCCTTCTCTGCTTTAGTCCATCAAGGCATGATCTTGGGACCGGATGGTCAAAAGATGAGTAAATCCAAAGGTAATACCGTCAATCCAGATGTTTATGTAGATAAATATGGTGCAGACGTTGTGCGGTTATTCTTTGAATTTGCGTTCTCATACACAGATGGCGGTCCTTGGTCCGATGCAGGCATTGAATCCATGGCACGTTATGTGAAGCGTGTGGAGGCTTTGCTTGAAAAGGCAAACACTTTATCCGATAGCGGATCAGAAATAGGCAAGCGTGAAAAGGACTTAGATTTCGCACGTAATAGCACCATTAAAGCAATTACAAAAGATTTAGAAATCATGCAATTTAACACCTCTCTGGCGCGCATGATGGAATTTTTAAATGCTTTAAATGACTATGTCCAAGGTCCTGTCAACAAAGCTTTCCTTGATGAATGCTTGAAAACTTATGTCGTGTTATTATCACCTTTTGCCCCACATTTGGGTGAAGAGCTGTGGGAGCAATTAGGTCAAACCTATTCTGTATACAATCAACCATGGCCTGTCGTTGATGAAAACGCTTTGGTGAAAAATGAAATGGTGATTGTAATTCAGACAAACGGTAAATTACGTGGGCAATTTGAAATAGAAAAAACTGCCGATAAAGACACGATTATTGCCACGGCCAAAGATAAAATCAAAGACTTCCTTGCAGGCAAAGAAATTATTAAAGAAATCTATGTGCCTGGCAAGCTGGTAAATTTGGTGATTCGCGGATAAATAAGCTGAAACGCAGGGATTTTATCCTTGACATCTAGCGGGAAATATCTTAAAATATCTCCCGTTGCCCAGGTGGCGAAATTGGTAGACGCGCCAGCTTCAGGTGCTGGTTCTGTCAAAGGAGTGGGGGTTCGAGTCCCTTCCTGGGCA
>CAJOPC010000043.1 GCA_905236245.1 uncultured Alphaproteobacteria bacterium | reverse complement strand
GGCTTTGTTAGACGAACATTCTCCACGTGCTGTGGCGGCTCGTCGTGGCAAAAAAGTCGGTGAAATTGTTGGCAATCGTGAAGGCAAAGTGGCTGATGAAGCTGCTGCTGAATAAGGAGAGGTAACATGAAACTGAACGAAATTAAAGATAACAAAGGTGCCAGAAAGTCCTTGATGCGTGTCGCCCGTGGGGTTGGCAGCGGTAAGGGACGCACTGCTGGGCGTGGTATCAAAGGTCAAAAATCTCGTACAGGCGTTTCTATTAACGCTTTTGAGGGAGGCCAAATGCCTGTTTATCGTCGTTTGCCAAAACGTGGATTTAAGAATATTTTCCGTAAATCCTTGATTGGTGTAAATGTCGGTGATTTACAAAAGGCCATTGATGCTAAAACATTGGCAGCAGACAAAGAAATCAATGCCGTTGCATTGATGGAAGCTGGTTTGGTCAAGAAGGTTAAAGATGGTGTTCGTTTGCTTGGTAATGGTAAATTAAAGAGCAAAGTTACAATTCGTGTTGTTGGCGCTACAGAAACAGCGAAAAAAGCTGTGGAAAAAGCCGGCGGTGAATTGATCGTTGAACCAATCAAAAAGACTGTTTTGGTCAAAGGGCAAAAGACTTCTAAGAAAGAAGCTAAGAAGCCTGCTAAAAAAGCCAAAAAAACAAAGTAAATAAGGGAGGGTGAGTCAAATGTCGTTATCAGATAGAATGGTTGCAAATATGGATGTATCCGCTTTTTCAAAAGCAAAAGATTTGCATAAACGCCTTTGGTTCACCCTTTTGGCTTTAATTGTGTTCCGGTTGGGAACTTATATTCCTTTTCCGGGCATCAATCCAGCCGTCTTGAATGAGTTTTTCTCATCTAACCAGGGTGGCTTGATTGGTATGTTTAATGCCTTTACGGGAGGTGCGTTGTCCCGTATGTCGATTTTCGCATTGAATATTATGCCATACATTTCGGCATCTATTATTATTCAATTAGGGGCAAGTGTGATTCCGTCATGGATGGCGTTACGCAAGGAAGGTGAAGCCGGTATGCGTAAATTGAATCAATATACGCGTACTTTAACGATTGCTATTACCGTTGTCCAAGCTTATTTTATGGCGTTAGCATTGGAGCGGGGCGGCGCCGTGATTATGCCTTCTGCTCATTTATTTGAATTGTCAACGATTACCTCTTTGCTTGGTGGCACCATGTTTGTGGTATGGTTGGGTGAGCAAATTACAGCACGTGGGGTCGGTAATGGAACCTCCTTGTTGATTATGGTTGGTATCGTAGCGAATATTCCTTCTGCTTTAATTCGTATGTTGGAAGATGGTCGTGCAGGCTCTATTTCCACATTTGCGATTTTATTTATCGGTTTTATGATTTTAGCTGTTATTTATCTTGTGGTTTTGGTGGAGCGTGCTCAACGTCGTATCATTATTCAATATCCAAAACGTCAGGCTGCTGGTCGATTGATGCAAGGTGTAAGCTCTCATTTGCCACTTAAAATTAATCCAACCGGGGTGATGCCGCCTATTTTTGCAAGTGCTTTGTTGGCGATTCCTGTTGGTATAGCACAATTCTTTTCTCAAAATACAACCTCTGATTTTTGGAGTAAAACAGCCTTGTATTTGACCCCAGGTCAATGGGTGTATATGTTAACATTTGCAATATTGATTGTTTTCTTTACCTTCTTTTATACAGGAATTCAATCTAATCCAAAAGAAACTGCTGAAAATTTGAAAAAGCAAGGTGGCTTCGTGGCAGGTATTCGTCCTGGTGAGAACACGGCCCAGTATTTGGATTATGTTATTACGCGTTTGACTGTTTTAGGGGCTATTTATTTGACCGTTCTGTGTATTTTGCCTGAATTTTTGATTGCTACCTTTAATGTGCCTTTCTTCTTAGGGGGAACGACATTATTGATTGTGGTCTCTGTTGTTTTGGAAACGGTAAATCAAATTCAGTCACATTTGGTTGCCTATCAATATGAAGGGTTAATTCGGAAAGCCAAACTTAAGGGGAGGTTATAATGGCATTACATAATCGAATTGTGTTGTTGGGCCCGCCGGGTTCGGGTAAGGGCACCCAAGGAGCTATTTTAGCAGAACGAATGGGTATTCAAGAAATTTCTGCAGGAGAGTTGTTGCGTGCTGAGGCAAGGACTGATTCAGATTTAGGAAGAGAAGTTGCTTCTTATATAAATGAAGGGCGTTTGGTCCCATCGGAATTGATTGTTCATTTGATGAAACAGGCGTTTTTGGCTCCGGAAAATAGCAATGGATTTATTTCGGATGGTTTTCCTCGCTCTGTTGAACAGGCCGAAATTTTACATGAAATGGAAGAAGGTCCAGAGTTTAATGGAAAGAAGATTGATTTAGTTTTATTGATAGATGTGCCAGATGATTATATCTTACAGCGTATTTTGGGGCGCACTCAATGTGCTACATGTGGTACGTTCTATCATGATACATTTAAACCTACAAAGGTCGCAGGAGTTTGTGATGTTTGTGGGGGTAAAGAATTTGCCAAACGGGCGGATGATACCGAAGAAACGGTAGTATCTAGACTCCGCATATACCGTGAGGCAACGGCTCCGCTGATACCTTACTACGAAAATAAGGGGCTATTGGTTCGTGTTGATGGGACGGGACCCATTGACGCGGTTAGTGAAAGGATAAAAGAAATTGTGAAGTACTAATTTTGAGCTTGACAAATTGCGAGAAATAGTTTATAATTCCCACTCGTAAATCAAGCCAAAGCTTTCAAAGCAGTTGGGCTTTACTTTTTTGAAAATTAGAAAATGGAGAAATAACCTTGGCACGTATTGCTGGTGTAAATATTCCGACAGATAAATTGGCCGTCATTGGGTTGACGTACATTTATGGTATTGGCCGGAAAAAAGCTGAAGAAATCATCAAAAAAGCAGGCATTCCTATGACTCGTCGTGTGAATGAACTGACAGATGATGAAACATTAAAAATTCGCGAAATCATTGATAAAGATTATCAGGTGGAAGGTGACTTGCGCCGTGATGTTTCTATGAATATTAAGCGTTTGATGGATCTGGGATGTTATCGTGGATTGCGTCATCGTAAGGGATTGCCTGTGCGTGGTCAGCGGACCCACACAAATGCTCGTACCCGTAAAGGTAAAGCTGTGGCGATTGCTGGTAAAAAGAAAGTAACGAAGTAAGAGGTATAATATGGCTGAAAAGAAAGTTGTCAAAACAAAAAGACGCGATCGGAAAAATGTGGTGGCCGGCGTGGCACACATCAATTCGACCTTTAATAACACGTTAGTTACAATTACAGATACAAACGGCAACGCTATTGCTTGGTCGTCTTGCGGCGCAAAAGGATTTAAAGGCGCTCGTAAGTCTACCCCATATGCAGCTCAGGTAGCTGCGGATGATGCTGCACGTAAGGCCATGGAACATGGTATGAAGAGTGTAGATATCATTGTGATGGGACCTGGTTCGGGTCGTGAATCTGCTATTCGTGCATTTAACGCTGTAGGTTTGGTCGTCACATCCATTAAAGATGTAACACCTTTACCACATAACGGTTGTCGTGCACGTAAACGTCGTCGTGTTTAATTTTTAACAAAAGGAACATACCATGATGATTCAAAAGAATTGGCAAGAATTGATTAAACCTGATCATGATAAACAAGTTATTGAACAAATTGTGCCGGGTTATAAGGCCAAAATGGTGGTTGAGCCGTTGGAACGTGGTTTTGGTTTCACCTTGGGCAACGCTTTGCGTCGGATTTTATTGTCTTCTTTGCAAGGTGGGGCGGTTACTGCCATTAAGATTGCAGGTGTTCAACATGAATTTTCTTCTATTCCGGGTGTTCGTGAGGATGTGACGGAGATTGTGTTGAATATCAAGAATTTAGCTTTAAAGGTTGATGCAGAAGGTCCACAGCACATTTATTTAAATGCGACAGGTCCTGGTGTTGTTACAGCAAAGCAGATTGTGACGAATCATACAATTGAAGTGATGAATCCTGATTTAGTTATTTGCACATTAGATAAGGACGCAAGCATTGATATTGAAATGATTGTTAACACAGGTAAAGGATATGTGACCGCGGTTGAAAATCGTCCGGCAGATTGTCCTATTGGTGTTTTGCCGATTGATTCTATCTATTCTCCGGTTAAATCCGTGAGTTATGAGGTAGAAAATGCCCGTGTTGGTCAACAAACAGACTATGACAGATTGTCTTTAACTGTTGAAACAAACGGTGTGATGACTCCGGAAGATGCAGTGGCTTTGTCCGCTCGTATTTTACAGGATCAATTGAAGGTCTTCATTAACTTTGAAGAACCAGAAGAAGTCAGCACCGAAGAAAAAATTGCTGAATTGCCATTTAACAAGAATTTGCTCAGAAAAGTGGACGATTTGGAATTGTCCGTCCGTTCTGCAAATTGCTTGAAAAACGACAATATTGTGTACATTGGAGATTTGGTACAGAAATCTGAATCTGAGATGTTACGTACTCCAAACTTTGGGCGCAAGTCCTTGAACGAAATCAAGGAATTGTTGGCCGCTTATGATTTGCATTTGGGTATGCAAATTGAAAATTGGCCACCTGAAAATTTGGAAGAATTAGCTGCTTCCGTTAATTTGGACGGCTAAAAGAAATCGAAAGCGTGAGGGGATGAACCCTCACGTCCTTTTCTTTACACGCTGACGTAAGGGTGGAGAAAAAGGTTTTAATAATCCGCTTTGCACTGCAAGGCTTTTAACGAAAGGAAAAGAAAATGCGTCATGGATTTAAAAAGAGAACATTAAACAAAAAAATCGCGCATCGTCGTGCGATGTTTGCAAACTTAGCAAATGCTTTGATTAAGCATGAGCAAATTAAAACAACCTTGCCAAAGGCAAAAGAACTCAGCCCAATCTTTGAAAAGCTGATTACAAAAGCCGAAGATGGAACATTGCATGCTCGTCGTCAATTGATTTCATTCCTTCGTGATGAAGCTATGGTTGAAAAGATGATGACCACATTGGTAAAACGTTATGAAAAACGTAATGGTGGCTATGTTCGTGTATTGAAGGCTGGTTTCCGTTTTGGTGACTGTGCTCCAATGGCCATTATTGAATTGGTGGATCGTGATGTGAACGCCAAAGGTCAAGATTCTGGAAAGATTGTGGAAGTTGAAGCCGATGTTGAAAAGGCTGAGACCAAAAAGTCCACAGCGCCAAAGGCCGAAAATGTGACCAAAGTGCATAAAGAAAAAGCACAAAAGGTAAGCAATCAAGCCACAGCAAAAACACAAGTTGTGCGTCGTGCCAACATGGGTGGTGGTTCGTAATACGGATTGCAATTCAATATAAAATCCCCGCATTGTCGGGGATTTTTTTTATTTGTCCTTGACAATATGTTAAAGTGGGTGTAAAAATGGAGTCATAAATAGATTATGAGAGGATCAAAATGAAAAAGATATTATTATTTGTAACGGCAATTTTGGTGGCAACTTCAGTTTTGGCCTTTGGGGGTGGAGGAAAAAGTCGAAAATCATCCGTTTATCGTGGAACTGGTGTTGATTCCATCGGCGTGCATTTTAATGGAAAAGGGAATGATTCCGGAGATAGCGGGGAGATTTGTGCCAGTGGTGTAACCAAGGATAGATTTGGACATTGTAATATTTGTGCAAATGGAAATGTGTATTTAAGTTACAATGACGACCCATGTGGGACAGAAACCTCTTTTGATGGTTGTAAAAGCAATGCGGATTGTGATAAAGGCGAGTATTGTCATCTGAACAATACAGATTTGATCTGTTACTATCCTATCGGCGGCACTTGTGAGAAAATAGGCGCGGGAACGCCGGCAACAATTGCGGGACTTGGGAATGTGCTTAAGAGCAATGAGTATATGACCTGGTGGGCTGCTGAGAATTGGTGCAAAGCTCAAGGGATGCGTTTAGTCACAATTGAAGAGATGGGTTGCCATAAAAGTGGCACAACAATCTCTGTGACGGAATATTCCGGATATGATGGCGGGTGCTGTGCCGAAGGCAAAAGCTGTAGTTGGGATGGTAATTGGTTTAATAATGATAATAAAGATCGGTACAGCACAGTTCTATATGACTTGGAACAAGCCTATAGGGACAGCCAATACCTGTGGATGATATCTGATTATTCGTCTAATGGTTCTTGCAATGCATTTTATGTGCCCCTTTATAATGGCTATGTGTCCTACAACCCTCGCTATGCCAGCGTCCACTATGCCCTGTGTGTGGAGCAATAAGTAAGTCTACTATTACCGTTCAATCGGTTTATATTTAATTCGGTGGGGTTGATCGGCGTCGATGCCTAAACGGCGCTTGCGATCGGCTTCATATTCCGCATAGTTGCCTTCAAACCAGACAACTTGGCTGTCGCCTTCAAAGGCTAAAATATGTGTCGCCAAACGATCCAAAAACCAACGGTCGTGGCTGGTAATCACGGCACAGCCCGGGAAATCCATCAAGGCTTCTTCCAACGCGCGCAAGGTATCCACATCTAAATCGTTTGTTGGTTCGTCCAATAACAGCACATTGGCTCCAGATTTGAGCATTTTAGCCATGTGGACGCGGTTGCGCTCACCCCCGGAAAGCTGGCCGACTTTCTTTTGTTGATCGCCACCTTTAAAATTAAACTGAGCTACATAGGCGCGGCTTGGCACTTCGCGCTTGCCAAGGAGCAGGGTGTCATTGCCACCCGAAATTTCCTGCCAGACTGTATTATTATCGTTCAATGCGTCACGGCTTTGATCTACATAACCCAACTTTACAGTTTCACCAATACGGAAAGTTCCTTCATCCGGCTTTTCTTGCCCTGTAATAATGCGCATAAGGGTTGTTTTGCCGGCACCATTGGGGCCAATCACGCCCACGATGCCTCCGGCGGGTAGGTTGAAACTTAAATTTTCAAACAACAATTTATCGCCAAAAGCTTTTTTCAAATTTTCTGCTTTTAATACCAAATCACCCAAGCGAGGTCCTGGAGGAATGACAATCTGCGCAATATCCGGTACCTTTTCGGTAGATTTTTTGAGGAGTTCTTCATAAGCGGTAATACGGGCCTTGGATTTTGCTTGACGCGCCTTAGGGTTGGCATGCACCCATTCTAGCTCTTCTTTCAAAGTTTTTTGACGTTTATCTTCGGCATTTTGTTCGATTTCTAAACGCTTAGATTTTGCTTCCAGCCAACTGGTGTAATTACCTTCATAGGGAATTCCTTCGCCACGATCCATTTCCAAAATCCAACCAGTCACATTATCCAAGAAATAACGATCGTGTGTAATCATGACAACTGTGTTTGGGAAATTCTTTAAATAGATTTGCAACCATGCCACAGACTCCGCATCCAAGTGGTTTGTTGGTTCATCTAATAACAACATGTCTGGTTTGGATAAAAGCAGCCTGCATAAAGCCACACGGCGTTTTTCACCGCCGGATAATTTTGTCACATCCCAATCGCCAGGAGGACAGCGTAAAGCATCCATAGCAATTTCTACATTTCGTTCAAATTCCCATCCATTACAAGCATCAATCTTTTCCTGCAATTCAGCTTGTTCAGCGAGCAGTTTGTCCATATCAGCATCGGGGGCTGCAAAAGCATTGTTTACTTCTTCCCAACGTTTCATGAGATCACGGACTTCGCCTACGCCATCCATTACATTTTCCATAACGTTTTTATTTGGATCTAGCTGTGGTTCTTGTGGCAGATAGCCGACCTTCACTCCTTCTGCGGGCCATGCTTCGCCCGTGAAATTGTCGTCTAAACCCGCCATGATTTTCATGAGCGTAGATTTGCCTGCGCCATTTGGTCCGATCACGCCAATCTTGGCGCCAGGAAAAAACGATAGCCAAATGTGTTTTAAAACTTCCTTGCCACCGGGGAAAGTTTTACACAAATCTTTCATCACATAGATGTATTGATAAGAAGCCATAAATTATCCTTTCTTATGAAAAATGCCATGAATTTTATTTTTTATATATGCCTTAAAAATATCATTGATATCGCGTTGTTTTAGATGATAGATATCTGCATCAATATAAGGCTTTGAGTAGAAATGGCGTCGAGCTTGTTCATATGGTTGCTCAAAGATATGGCTTAAAAATTCCAATACTTTTTCGTCGGAAACACGCTCCAAAGCGCCAGGTTGGAACACAGGTTCGCGCATCATTTTTAAATAAAGCTCATCATCTTGATCAACTTTTTTAACATATTCCATCATCTCTTCTAGCGAGCCAAAATCATGTGCATTGATGAAAGCTTTTGGATTAAACTCTTCTGCCACACGCGGATTACCATAATATAAAGGAATATGTTGTGAAGCAAAGGAGTCAACTAATTTTTCCATTGTATAGCCAGAGCAATATGTATTTTCAAAAGCGATGGAAAATTTATAATCCTTTTGAAATCCAACTTTTTCTGATGGCGGATAGATATGACCAACCGTATTATGATATTTGCCACCATAATCGACGGTTTTGTATTGTTCCAAAAGCTCTAACATTTTGGGACGTGCGCCGTCTGTTTGTGTGCCATTTCCCAAAACTGCACAACAAAATTTTCTATCCAATAATTGTTGGTCGGTCATGCCTTCTGTGCGATGGAGTGCTTTTTCGATATTGTCTTTTCCCATAGCCCAAAGCGGGAAACGCATATAACGATCTTCAAAGGTTAAATAACTATGTCCAAAAGCATAATCACAAACATTAAAGTTCGGACACATTTGTTCTCCCGACCAAAAAATCCGGATACCATCAAACGTATGATGTTTGTTGCCAAAAACGGAGTAGAAAATATAATCCGGCTCATCGGAAATTTCGACATCATATTTTTGCCTAAGTAAACGTGTGAAATAAAAGTTGCTGGTATTTATTGGTCCAAAATCGTAATAGTTAATTTTTATTTTTTTCATAAATAATCCTTTGTGTGATGCATCAAATTTTATGGGCCTATTTTAATTGGAGTCTTCCAAAAAGTCAAGGAAATATGTGTTTATTGATTTTTTAAATGTTGCCAGCGTTTGTCGGTGGATATATCCCAAATAATGATTCTGTTGTTAAAAAGTAAGGAACCATGCATGATTGTATCGTCTGGATTGATATGGTTGTCTTGCGCATAAAGACTATATTTTAATGCTATGTTGATTAAATCATTTTTTGTTTTTTGAATGGCGCTATCAATTTGTGAAATATTAAAAAGCGGGTGGTTGTTTTTAATCAATAATTCTTGGAGAGTTTTTGTATTACAAAATAATTTTTTGTCCGGATATGTATTCGCTATCTCTTTTTTGAATTGCCCTGTCCATTCATCTAATTTCGTCTGACGATATAGCTCTACAGCTTGCGTATCACGAATACTTGTTTGATCGATATTAAATTGGGCGTCTACGGTCAATAAATCCAGAGGAGATAATTTCCCCCATTTAATGCTGCCGGCATCCGTAGTGGGATAAATTTCTATTCGTGGCAGAGAGTTTTTGTAATAAATTCCAAAGCTGTAAAGCCAGCTCAGGCGATTAGAAGGATATTGTCCGTTAATGACTTCATGAATAATGCAATTGTAACCTTGCGAAAGCCTTTGTTGGATGTACAAGGAGCATTTCTGTTGTTGTTCAAGGTTAGATGTGTTGGAAAAAGTTAGGGCTTCAACAGGTTGCATTTCTGATTTCTTTTCACATCTTACTGTCCAATTAGAAACATTATACTTTTTTGATGCTGCGTCCAAAAATGAATTAATAGTTTCTAAATCAAGATTTTCATTGGAATCAAAAAAAAGATTTGTTAGGAAATAAGAAGGATCTTTAAATATATCGTACAAACGATACATTGAATCGAACTTTTCACAGCCCGTTTTATGGGGAAAAGATTTTAAGATTTCTTCCTGGAAGATATAAGGCATTTAGTTTTTTCCTGTTGAGCCTAATCCGCCTGTACCACGCGTTGTGTCATTTGTTTCAATTTTGTCGACAACAACGATTTCGGGTCTGACGATAGGACAGACGATAGCCTGACAGATTCTGTCGCCAGGATTGACCACAAAGTCTGTGTTGCCCCAGTTGCTTAAAATGGTGATAAATTCACCGCGAAATCCGTAATCATAGGTGCCAATTGAGTTGACTAAACCGATGCCGTTCCTGGCGGCTAAGCCGGACCTTGGGCGTGTTTGAATTTCATAGGCGTTATCTTCAGATTGTAAAACCAAACGAACGCCGTTTGGGATGAGGGCATGAGTGCCAGCTTTTACAACAATAGGTTCTTTGATGGCAGCACGTAAATCAAAGCCGGAATCATCAGCATGTTTATAACTTAATTCGCCCCAACTTTTATCATAGTTTTCTAGGTATTCAACAAGTAGTTTCATTTGTTCTCCTTTTCCCCGCAGCATAATAGATTTATGCGCTTTTGTCAAGTTAGGGATTTTTTTATTAAAAATGTCTTGCTATTTATTTTAAAATCGTGTATAATCGATCCGTTTCCCGAGAATGTGGACATTTTGGAATAAACCGACTTGTCACGCTTTATCGGCCTATCGGATAAAGACTATCGGGGTGTAACCAAAAACAGAAAAGGAAAAATATGGCTACAAATTCAAAGTCTAAAAGACTCCCACGCAAATTTGGCAAAGACCGTCGTTTTGGCGTGAACTTGTGGGGTAAAGCGAAGTCCCCAGTTAATACAAGAAACTATGGCCCTGGTCAACATGGTGCCGAACGTAAAAAACCAACCGATTATGGTTTGCAGTTAAATGCAAAACAAAAGTTAAAGGCAATTTACGGTAACTTGTCTGAAAAACAACTTCGCAAATATTATGCAGAAGCTATTCGTCGTAAAGGCGACAGTTCCGAAAACTTAGTTGGTATTTTGGAATGTCGTTTGGATTCATTGGTCTACAGAATGAAGTATGCAAGCTCTGTCTTTGCTGCTCGTCAATTCGTGAGCCATGGCCATGTGACAGTGAATGGTAAGCGTGTGAACATTCCATCCTATTTGTGCAAAGTAGGGGACGAAATTGAAGTGCGTTCTAAGGCAAAAGAGATGGCTGTTGTCATCGAAGCTTTAGCTGCTCAAGATCGTAGTGTTCCAGATTATTTGTCCGTGGATGAAAAGGCAATGAAGGGCACTTTCGTGCGGATTCCGCAATTATCCGATATTCCTTATGCGGCTCCAATGGAACCAAATCTGGTTATCGAATTCTACTCTCGGTAATCGGGACTCAGTTCAAAACACCTCCACAAGTTGGGGGTGTTTTTTTTGATATTTGTTCTATCTAAATAATGTAAAGGAGGAACAAATGCCAGAGTTTTCAAAAATTAACCATGTTTTTAATCCCATTGATAAGTTAAATGATGAGGAGTTATTGCGAGCTGTTAAATTTGCAATCGCCTCGGAATTTGAGGCAATTCAGATTTATCAACAAATTGCCGCCGCGACAGACAATAAAACTGCAAAAGTTGTTTTGTTGGATATTGCAAAAGAAGAAAAGGAACATGTTGGGGAGTTGCGTGAGCTGTTAAAGATTTTATCACCAAAGGATGAAGCATTATATGATGAAGGGGCGTCTGAGACGCGTGATAATTTAGATTATTGAAGAGCAGATAGAAATATCCAAATATTATTTTTATCTTGCTTTTTTATCAAAATGGTGCTACTTTTGATGGCATGATAGAGGAAAAAGAAAGTCAATGCCCTGTGAATTGCCCGTTTTTGGCCAGTCGTGCTTTTTTGCCGAAAACGATGCCATTTTATTGTGAGAAGTATAGCACATTTTTAGGGATGAATGCTGCTAAGAGAGTGGTTAAATGTGCTTCCTGTGTCGGGAAAAAACAAGATATTGTTGAATGGGGGCTTGTTTTGTTGGAAGCTCAATTTTTGCCTCAAGGACAAATAAATCAAATGAAACAGGCATTTTTGGAAATGCCAGCGGCCAGTCAGAAAACTTTTGTTTCGATCTTGTCTCAAATCGGATGCCAATTGATTCAGGAATCGGATGTAAATATAAATCCTTTTACATTAATGAAAACGGCCCAATATGCTTGGGTTGCGGCACGTCGCCGTGAAGAGGCTCCAGAAGCGCAGGCTTTTTTGAAATTTTTGGATGTTGTCGGTGGCGGCTCGGATCCTTTAGATGGGGTTACAAAGACATTGCTCTCCAATTTATTTCAAGTCTTGGATGGCTCTGAAAAAAGTATGCTGCTGACGATTATGGAAAATCCCAAAAACTTAGAGGCTTTTTTAAAATCTTTTAAAAATACGCCACGGGATAGTGATTTACTTAGAAATTTTCGCGCAATATTATATGAATCACATCAACGTTTGATAGACATGCACTTGGTTTCCTCTGCGGGACAGCGTATGGCAAATAATTTAGTTAGAGCCGAACAAATGACGCGTATGATCGATCAAATGACGCGAGCGCGTTTGATGAAGGTGCAAAGAACAAAACAACGGGATTAATTTGTTGGAACGAGAGTTGCCAAAATAGCTTGGCAAGTTTGTTCTGGCGTGAGGTGCGTTGTATCAATTACTAAATCAAAATTATCTTTATTATCAATATCTAAATTGTAACTCTTTTTGAAACGATCTAACTCTAATTGATGGCGTTCAATTGCGGCCGCTGTGGATTGTTGCACCGTGTCATATTTGTGTTCACCAGAACGATTCTTATCATTAAAGATACGTTCCCCGGCTACTTCATCTCGGACAGTCAGACATATTTTAAATGACTTTGGAATAAAATAAAAGGCCAAACGTGAGTCCACAATACAATTATCATCTCCCCATGGCGGATTTTTAAATACACCATCGACACGTTCATCAATAGAGGGATCCTTTAAGCTGAGAGCGTTGAGCTCGATAGTTGTTAGCCCCATTTCTTCTGCAATTTTGCGTTGGGCCATTCCAGTGGAGTAATATTGCCAGCCTAATTTTTGAGAAAGCATTTTTGCAACCGTAGATTTTCCACTACCGATAACACCTGAAATTGTGATGATTTGTCCCATGAAAACTCCTATATATCCAAATTCTCAACAAATTTTGCGTGTTCTTGGATAAATTGAAAGCGGTATTCCGGCTTGTTTCCCATCAGCTTATTGACGATATCTTTTGTATAAGCGGATTCCTCTTGTTCTTCTTCGCTGGTAGCAGATTTACTTGGAACCAATACTTTGAGTAATGTGCGTTTTTCCGGATCCATTGTTGTTTCTTTTAACTGGTATGGAGGCATTTCACCCAAACCTTTGAATCGGGAAACTTCCACGTTTTTACCTTTGAAAGTGGTCGCCAAAAGTTTATCTTTTTCTGCATCATCCTGCGCATAAACAGATTTGCCGCCTTGTGTAATACGATAGAGTGGGGGCAGTGCCAAAAACAAATGGCCGTTTTCGATGAGTTTAGGCATTTCTTGATAAAAGAAACTCATCAACAAACTCGCAATATGAGCGCCATCCACATCAGCATCTGTCATCACAATTACTTTTTCATAACGAAGCTTGCTTTCGTCATATTTGTCGCGGTGTCCGCAACCTAAAGCCTCAATCATGTCGTTGATTTCTTCATTGGCATGAATTTTATCTTGACTGGCGGAGATCACATTTAAAATCTTGCCACGTAAAGGTAAAATTGCTTGGTGTGTGCGATTGCGTGCTTGCTTTGCGGAGCCTCCGGCGGAATCTCCCTCGACCAGGAATAATTCAGTCCCTTCCACAGTTTTGTGTGAACAATCGGCCAGTTTTCCTGGTAAACGCAATTTCTTTGTTGCGCTGGCGCGTTGTGTTTCTACAGCCTTTTTGTGACGTTTGCGTTCTTCGGACCGTTCAATAATCCACTCTAACAAAGCAGTAGCTGATTTTGTATCACGGCTGAGCCAGTGGTCAAACGGATCTTTCATCGCGTTTTCAACCAGCTTTGTTGCGCTCGTCGTAACTAAACGTTCCTTTGTTTGTCCTTGGAATTGAGGATCGCGAATGAAAACAGATAACATAACCGCCGCCGTGTTTAAGATGTCATCACTGGTCACATCCCCGGCACGCTTGTTGCCAATCATGTCAGCGAAAGCTTTTAATCCTTTTGTTAAACAAGTTTTCATACCTGTTGTATGGGTACCGCCTAAAGGTGTTGGAACTGTATTACAATAAGATTGTTCAAAGGCATCGCCAAAATCATCCGGCCAGCAAACAGCCCACTCCACAGCTCCCTGGTTGTTTGGAAAATCAACACGCCCAGTAAATGGCTTTGTAACTTGTGAGCGGTCTTTCATTAAAAAGTCTAAGTAATCGGCAATACCGTTTGGGAATTTTAGAATCTGCTCTGTTGGTGTTTTATCTTCACCTTGAATTAGCTCTGGGGCACAGTTCCAACGAACTTCAACTCCTCGAAACAAAAAAGCTTTTTGACGAGCCATGCGGTATAAAGTGGCGGGTTTAAATTTAATGCTTTCGCCAAAGATTTCCGTGTCAGGTAAAAAGCGTACGCTTGTTCCACGGCGATTGGAAACGGTTCCTAAACATTGAACCGGAGTTAAAGGTTTGCCTTTGGCATATTCTTGACGATAAAGTTGCCTATCTTTTGCAACCTCAATAATCATATGGCTGGAAAGTGCATTGACGGCGGATAGGCCAACGCCATGTAGACCGCCGGAAACATTATAAGCACCACCGCCGAATTTACCGCCAGAGTGTAAAGTTGTTGTAATGACCTCTAGTGCAGATTTGTCCGGGAATTTTGGATGAGGATCCACCGGGATACCCCGTCCGTTATCGCGAACGGTAACATAATTTTTTGAATCCAAAGATACTTCAATGTTGGTGGCATATCCAGCGACAGCTTCATCCATTGCATTGTCAATAATTTCTGCAACCAAATGGTGATAAGCGCGCTCATCTATGCCGCCAATATACATGCCAGGACGTTTGCGGACAGGCTCCAATCCCTCTAAAACTTCAATATCTTTGGCAGAATAGCTGCTTTTTGTTTCTGTAGCTTCAAATAAATCGCTCATCTTTATCTCCGTGTGGTGCTATCATTACCCCCAGCGTTGTATCGTCCGAAATTTTCAGCCAATTGCTGTAAAACGGAAAGCTCCTTGCCTCCAATCTTGGTCGTATCGGATTCATAAGGAACTTTTTGTGCATCTTCTAAGGTCAGATGTTGGATATCTTGAACTTTATCGTTTTTAAATGTATAAACGTAAATGTCGCGTTCTACTAGTTTAGGATCTAAGAATAGGCGACTTTCTTTTTTTGCTTGTGCATAAAACAGAATATCTCCTACGCCTTCTGCGGGATTGCTTTCATAGTTTGGTGTTCCTAAAACACGTAGGACTTTATCCTTTGTGTCGCCTACCTTAACGGATTCTAAGCGGGCAGAGGCCGGCAAATCGCTGGACTTATATTTTTCCAAACCGCATGCGGTTAAACACAAAACACTTAAAGTACAAAATATGATCTTGAACATTTTCATCCTTTTCGTTATAATAAATCATAATATAGAAAAGAAAGGCGTTCGTCAATGGAAAAAAACAAAAAGAATGAAAAAGGATTGCAAAAAGTTTTATTTTTGGGGGAAATTGGTCCCAAAGGGTGGCAAGGAGAATTTATAGCAACGTCAGATCAATGTGCTAAAATTGCGGAGCGTTTCGATTTACCTCGGGTTAAAAGTTTGCAGGCACGCGTGGATGTAAGAATCGATGGTGATTTAATTCGTGTTTTGGGTCGTATTAAAGGGATTTTAGAACGTATTTGTGTGGTTTCGTTGGAGCATTTTGATGAGCAATTGGATGCGAATTTTGAAGCTTTGTTTTCGGAAAATGTTCCCTTAATTAAAGACGGTGAAATGAAGGATGATATTGAACCAATAGAACGTGGGCGCTTGGATATATTTGATATTGTGGCCGAGCAGGTTGGCCTAAATATGAATTCATTTCCTCGTAAAAGCAATGTGTCTGGTGACTACATAGAGGAAAACGGTGTTGAAAACAGACCTTTCGCGAATTTGAAAAAATTGATAAAAAAAGATTGACAAGGCTATTGTGTTTTGTTATAATACAACTACTAGTTTTTAAAATGAAGGAGATAACATGTCTACAAAGCAAACATATCAACCAAGTAAGTTAGTGCGCACACGCCGTCATGGTTTCCGTGCTCGCATGGAAACAAAAGGCGGTCAAAAGGTTTTGAACGCACGTCGTGCTAAAGGGCGTAAAAAGATCGCTGTCTAAGCGATTGGAAAAAATACCAAAGGGCACCCGCTTGATTAAAATGGGTGCTTTTTTTGTGGAGGAAAACAATGACTCTGGTTCGAATTAAACGCCATTTTGATTTTTTGGAAATTGCTAATACTCAGACAAAAGCATTCACAAAGTCTTTTGTCTTGCAAGTATTTCCAAATCAACAAGGTGTGACACGGGCGGGTTTTACGGTTTCCAAAAAAATTTCAAAGTCGGCAGTTGTTCGCAATCGGTTGCGTCGTCAAATGCGTGAAATTGTTAGACTCTCTCCAGATTTGCAGACTAAATATCCATTCCATGATATTGTATTGATTGCCAGAAGTGAAGCATTAAATCGTGATTATCAACAATTGACAAAAGATTTTGCCTATTTATTGGATCATGTGCATGAGGTGATGGATGTTAAGAAAACTAGCGACTAGCCTTGTTCGGTTTTATCAGTTGACATTGGGGAGTTTAGTGGGGAGCTGTTGCCGCTTTCAGCCGACATGCTCTGAATATGCGAAAGAAGCTTATCGTCAGCATGGATTTATTAAAGGATCATATTTAACTGTGTGGCGTTTGCTTCGTTGTCATCCATGGGCAAAGGGAGGTTATGATCCTGTGCCACCTAAATCCAATTAATAAGTTGTGATTAGTTCATATTTTATCGAAAAATCGCTTGCTTTTTGTTTTTTTATTACGTAGAATAACAGTATGAGTGAACAGAAAATTCAAGAACAACAATTAGCAGACGCGTTGTCCGAGCGTTATTTGGCGTATGCTCTTTCCACAATCGTGGCGCGTTCGTTGCCAGATGTGCGAGATGGTTTGAAGCCTGTCCACCGTCGCTTGATGTGGGCGATGAGACAGCTGAAATTAGACCCAGACAAAGGCTTCAAAAAATGTGCTCGTGTGGTTGGTGATGTGATTGGTAAATATCACCCGCATGGAGATAGTTCTGTTTACGATGCCATGGTGCGTTTAGCCCAAGATTTTGCGGTTCGCTATCCGCTTGTGGATGGCCAAGGAAACTTTGGTAATATTGATGGTGATGGCGCTGCGGCTATGCGTTATACAGAAGCGCGTTTAACACCTGTTGCGTTGGCTTTGATGGAAGGATTGGATGATAATTCCGTTGATTTCGAGCCGACTTATGATGGGGAGGATGAAGAGCCTGTTGTTATGCCGGCGGCTTTCCCGAATTTGTTGGCCAATGGATCTAATGGTATTGCCGTCGGTATGGCAACAAATATCCCGCCACATAATGTGGGAGAGGTATGTGATGCCGCTTTATATTTATTGAAGCATCCAGATGCTTCTACTGAACGCTTGGTGGATTTTGTGTTAGGGCCTGATTTCCCGACGGGTGGTGTGTTGGTGGAAGATAAAGCCAACATTGTTAAAGTTTATACAGAAGGTCGTGGAGCTTTAAAACTTCGTGCAAAATGGGAACGTGAAGATTTAGGTCATGGTCAATATCAGATTGTAATCACCGAAATTCCGTATGGGGTTGTTAAATCAGATCTGATTATGAAAATTGCAAAATTATTATCAGAGAAAAAGTTGCCGCTTTTGGCCGATATTCGAGATGAATCCAGTGATGCCGTGCGCATTGTTTTGGAACCAAAATCACGTTTAGTAATCCCAGAACAGTTGATGGAACATTTGTTTAAAAACAGTGAGTTACAGGTCAATTTTAATCTAAATATGAATGTGTTGACTGCCAATCATACGCCAAAGGTAATGAGCTTGGCGGAAGTGATTACTTCGTGGTTGGTGCATCGTGAAGAAGTTTTAGTTCGTCGCAGTACTTTCCGGTTGGAAAAGATTGCTCATCGGATGGAGTTGCTGCAAGGTTTCTTGACTGCTTATTTAAATTTAGACAGAGTTATTGAAATCATTCGAAATGAGGATGATCCAAAGCCTTTGATGATGCAGGAATTTTCTTTGTCGGACGCTCAGGTGGAAGCCATTTTAAATATGAAATTGCGCTCCTTGCGCCGTCTTGAAGAACAACAACTTCGCAACGAATTTGAAGATTTGGCCTTGGAAAAAGCGGGACTTGAAAATTTATTGGCGGATGAACAGTTGCGTAAAGATAAATTGGCCGAAGAAATTAAACAGATTCAAAAGAATTTTGGTGCCAAAACGGAATTGGGCAAACGGCGGACACAAATTGCCGGCGCTGTAGAGGAAGTGGAAATGTCCATTGAAACCTTAATTGAAAAAGAGGCAATTACGGTTGTTCTTTCAAAACAAGGATGGATCCGCGCCTTAAAGGGCAATACAACAACAGAGGATTTGAAGTTCAAAGAGGGTGATTCTTTGGCTTTCAAAGTGAATACCTATACAACTGATCATATTATGTTGTTTGCAACAAATGGGCGTTTTTATTCAATACTGGGCAATAATATTACAGGTGGTCGTGGTTTTGGCGAGCCTATTCGTTTAAGTATAGATTTGCCGGAAGATGCCGATATTGTTGAGATGTTTGTGTTCAAGCCAGATCAAAAACTATTGGTGGCCAGTCAAGCTGGAAAAGGATTTATTGTTGATTCCAATAACATTATTGCGCAAACCAGGGCAGGCAAGATTATTTTGAATCTTGCAGATAAAGATAAGGCCTATTTGTGTCGTGAAGCAAATGGTGATTCTGTGGCTGTCATTGGTAATAATCGTAAGTTATTAGTTTTCAAGGCGGCAGAGATTCCTACAATGGCGCGTGGTAGCGGTGTGATGTTGCAACGTTATAATGGCGCGAGATTGTCTGATGTGAAGTTCTTTAATTGGACAGAAGGGTTGCCTTATCCATCTGGAAACGGAATCCATATTGAGCCAGATATGAGCATGTGGCTTGGTAAACGCGCAGCTGTCGGTCATTTCCCGCCAGTTGGATTCCCGAGAAATAATAAATTTAAATAATTAAATACCACAAATAACTCCCATTGTAGCCCCCAATAAGATAAATAAAATTGGATGCCCGCGATAGTGGAATGTGAGAATAGTATAACAGATAAACAATAAAATAGGCAATAAAGATTGTCCCATGTGGTAAGCTGTTTCCAAATTGAGTTTTAATAAAGTTAAAATAAAGCATAAAATCATCATGGCAACGGCAGGGCGCATGCCTTCAAACATAATTTCAATCAGCTCGCTGTTTTTTAACCATCTCAAAAAATGACTTAAAATAATAATTGAGATAAACATTGGAATGACTAATCCAAACGTAGCAATCAATGCTCCGGTTATTCCCGCAGTTTGAATGCCTGTGAACGTGGCCATATTGATGCCCAATGGTCCGGGAGTAGATTCTGATACGGCAATCATTTTAACGAGTTCTTCAACTGAAAACCATGACTTTTCTTCGACTAAATCAAATAAAAAGGGCACCGTGGCTAATCCGCCACCAATAGCGAATAAACCAATTTTAAAAAATGCTAAGAATAATTCCAAATAAATCATCTTTTATCCTTTTTGAACTTAAAGTCAAAATAAAGATGACTGATCAATGCAGCCAGTATTAAAATTAGAATTGGTGAACAACCCAAACTTCGTAATATAAAGGCAAAAACCATTACGAAAATACCTAATTTTGTTTTAGATCCGTTCTTAATCATCTGAACAACAATTGGAATAATTAAAGCGGGAATCATAAGTTGAATTCCCCAAAAGGCATTTTTAATCCATTGTATATGCCATACTTGCGCCAATGAAAAGGCTAATAGGCTAATGACAATTAAGGATGGTGTAATAACGCCTAATAATGTGCAAAGGGCGCCTAAAAATCCGTGGATTTTGTAACCGATAAATGTAGATACATTGACTGCAATGATGCCCGGTGTGACTTGGGAAAGGGCATAATAGTTGAGAATCTCTTTTTCTGTTGCCCATTTATGGGAAAACATTTCTTTTTGAATGAGGGGTAACATAGCATATCCACCGCCAAACGTGAATAAGCCAATTTTAAAAAAAGAAAAAAACAATTGCCAATAAACCAATATTTGTGACCCCTTTTGCGAACAACTATAAAAGAATTTTTTCTCTTTGTCAAGAAAGTATACTGATATTCCTTACGATTATATGAGTTGACAATACTGCGTTGTGGCCCCAACTAAACCTTGTCAAAAACAAGGAGGATGATATGACAAAAGAAAATGAAGCTAAACAATTGACGCTGGATGAAAAGAAAAAATTGAAAAGTGCAATTCATGATGCGTGGCCGCAATTTCCATTAGATTTGAAAAAAGTTATTTTTGAAGCCAAGCGGCATAAGTTGAATATCATGTATATGATTCACAATTGGGCCGAAGAAAATGGTAATCAGATCATTGTAGAATTGTTAGCTCGCAAGATAAGTGCTTCCGAGGAAAAATTAAAAACTATGGAACAAGAATTACAAAAATAGTTTCAAACGAAAGGAAGAGGCAATGAAGCCATATAACAAAAATGATTATGCTTTGGATAATGGCCTTTTTCTATCTCCAAGGCAGGTGGCCGTTTTAAATCAGCTTGCATTGGGGTTGAGTAATAAGCAAATTGCTCATGCTTTGGGTATTGCGGAGCCAACGATTAAAATGCATATTAGTGCTATGCTACGTTCTTTTGGTGTGCAAAATCGTGTGCAAATTTTAATTAAAGCAAAAACTTTAGGGTTTATTTAAAAGGCTTTGAACAATAGATCCCAATCAACCGATTGGGATTTTTCATTTTTTTTAAGTATTGGACTTGCCTTTCATTTTTTGTTGTGGTAGGATAGGGTAGTTAGTTTTTAAGGAGGCCAAACATGAGAAAATGTATTTTGTTAATGACAACACTTTTTTCTACAACAGTTTTTGCCGCAGATACGAATTTGCTTGGTACGTATGATGATTGGTCTGCCTATAGTTATGATGATGGTTCAGAGCGCGTTTGTTATATGGCATCTTCTCCAAGCAAGTCACAAGGAAAATATAGCCGGCGTGATGATGTATTTTTGATTGTGACACATAGACAAAAGGCCAGAACTTTTGATGTGGTCAATGTTGTGGCCGGTTATACCTATAAAACAACAAGCAAGCCTCAAATTACCATTGATAAAAACAAAGCTATTCAATTGGTGCGTCATGAAAATACGGCGTGGGCTAAAGATGCGGCGACAGATCAAAAATTGGTTGCCGAAATGAAAAAAGGGACGACAGCAACTTTGTTGGGAACTTCGGCACGTGGAACAAAGACAACAGATACTTTTTCTTTAAAGGGTTTTTCAAAAGCCTATGAAGCTATCAATAAAGATTGTGGACGCGAATGAAAAAAGAATTAGTCGGTCTATCATTTGATGAATTAAAAAATGAGTTAGAAAGAATAGGACAGAAGTCTTTTCGGGCCAAACAGTTATGGCAATGGATTTATAATAAGGGTGAAACTGATTTTGATAAAATGTCAAGTTTATCAAAGAGTTTTTGTGATGAATTAAAGCAAAACTATAATGTATCTCATCCACAAATTGTCACTGAACAAATTTCAACTGATGGCACGCGCAAATGGTTGATGCGTTTTCAAGATGGGGCGGAGATTGAATCTGTTTTTATTCCAGAGGAAGATTGTGGTGCAGTATGTGTTTCTACTCAAGTTGGTTGTGCACAAGGATGTAAATTTTGCAATACAGGGACACAAAAGTTGATGCGGAATTTAACCGCGGCGGAAATTGTAGGGCAGGTAATGGCAGCCAGAGATGCTTTGCATGAATGGCCCACAAAGACGGATGAAAATCGTTTGCTTTCTAATGTTGTGTTTATGGGAATGGGAGAACCTTTATATAATTTTGATAATGTAAAAACAGCTATCGGTATTTTAAATGATGGAGATGGCATGGCTATTTCTAAACGAAAAATCACCGTATCTACCGCTGGTCGTGCCGATAAGATTCCTGAATTAGCGGATTTGGGCGTAAAGTTGGCAATTAGTTTGCATGCTTCTAATGATGAATTGCGCAATCAATTAATGCCAATCAATCGCAAATTTCCATTGAAAGAATTGATGTCCGCTTGTAAAGAATATCAAAAACGTTGTGAGCG
>CAJOPC010000042.1 GCA_905236245.1 uncultured Alphaproteobacteria bacterium | reverse complement strand
TGAAACCTATTATACAAACTATGGCACTCATTCGAAAAGCTCTGCTCAAGACGTTGCTTCTCAAAATCAAAAAGCATTAGAAATGGCAAAGAAATTAGATTTGTTGGTTAGCGGCGGGTCTGATTATCACCACGATGAAGATAAGGGGCGTTTTCAAGGACAACAAGGTGTGCCTAATAAGGTTTTGCCTCCTTTGAAAAAAGCGTGGAAAGCTCGATCTAAATAATAAAAGGATATCCGGTTTATATCTTATAACCCATTCTAAAATCTGTTTGATTTTTAACATAAAATCGTGTATAATACTCCCCCAATAAGGAGAGGAAAATGGACTATATTAAAATCCGTGGTGCCAGACAGCATAATTTAAAAAACATCAATGTTGATATTCCCAAAAATCAGTTGGTGGTAATTACTGGAGTGTCTGGGTCTGGTAAATCCAGTTTGGCTTTCGACACTATTTATGCGGAAGGGCAGCGTCGTTATGTGGAAAGTCTGTCTGCTTATGCGCGGCAGTTTTTGGATGTGATGGGCAAACCAGATGTGGATTTAATTGAAGGCCTTTCCCCAGCCATTTCTATTGAACAAAAAACAACAAGCCATAATCCTCGCTCTACCGTTGGTACTGTGACAGAGATTTATGACTATATGCGTCTTTTGTGGGCAAGAGCAGGAACACCTTATTCTCCTGTAACAGGGTTGCCAATTAAAGCTTTAACAGTCAGTCAAATGACTGATGGTATTCTGACCGAGCCGGAAGGCACAAAGTTGATTTTAATGGCGCCTGTTGTCAGGGATCGTAAAGGGGAATATAAAAAAGAAATAGCCGCTTGGCAAAAAGCGGGATTCACGCGATTAAAAGTGGATGGAGATTTTTGTGAAATTGAGGAAGTCCCCGAATTAGATAAGAATAAACGCCATACAATTTCTGTTGTAGTAGATCGCATCATCGTCAAGAAAGAAATTGAAGGGCGAATTGCGGCGTCTGTAGAAAAATCATTGTCTTTAGCGGATGGATTATTAGAGGTGGAAAATATCACCACCCATGAGTCAAAAGTTTATTCCAGCAAATTTGCTTGTCCTGTTTCTGGATTTACTATTGCTGAATTAGAACCAAGATTGTTTTCTTTTAATAATCCAGAGGGTGCTTGCCCAGTTTGTGCGGGTTTAGGAACAAAGCAAGGTGTAGACGAAAGTTTGGTAATACAACATCCAGAATTGTCGATCAAACAAGGTGTTATTGCTCCGTGGACAAGTTCATCAGGTGATATGTATCAATGGTATGAATTTGCTTTGCGTCCTTTGATCCGCGCATTGAATTTGGATCTGAATACACCATGGCAAAATTTGCCAAAGGAAACTCAGGATGCGGTTTTGCATGGATATCATGCACGAGGTGTTCAATTTGAAGGTGTGATTCCAAATATGGAAAGACGTTATTTGGAAACGGAATCTGATTGGACGCGCGAAGAGATGAGTAAATATATGTTAAATACACCTTGTGAAACGTGCGGTGGCGCGCGGTTAAAACCGGAGGCGTTGGCTGTTAAGATTGCGGGTAAAAATATTTCAGAAGTAACGCAATTATCTATTGCAGATTCTTTTGATTGGTTTCAAAAAGTGCCGTCAACGTTGGATCATGAAAAACAAGAAATTGCTGAACGTATTTTAAAGGAAATTATCGAACGGTTACGTTTTTTGAATAATGTGGGGCTTGGATATTTACCCCTAAATCGTATCAGTGGCACATTATCTGGTGGAGAAGCTCAACGAATTCGATTGGCAAGTCAAATTGGTTCTGGCTTGACTGGAGTTTTATATGTATTGGACGAGCCATCTATTGGATTGCATCAACGAGATAATCACAAATTATTGGAAACATTATTTCATTTAAGGGATCTTGGCAACTCTGTTATTGTTGTGGAACATGACGAAGAAACAATGGAAGCCGCAGATTATTTGTTTGATATTGGTCCTGAAGCGGGCCGACATGGTGGTCGGTTAGTGGCCGAAGGAACGCCCGAAGAGATTAAGAAAAATCCTAATTCTTTGACGGGGCAATATCTATCTGGTTTAAGACAAATAAAACTTCCTTCGGAACGTCGCAAAGGAAATGGAAAATCTTTGATTATTGAAGGCGCTACTTGTCATAACTTAAAAGATGTAACGGTCAGCATTCCTCTTGGAACATTCACTTGTGTTACTGGCGTGTCGGGCGGTGGTAAATCCAGCTTAATTATTGAAACTTTGTATAAAGGACTGAGTAATATTATTGGCAAAACAAGGCAATTATCTGGGCCATATAAGACAATGCGTGGAACGGCAAATATTGATAAAATTATTGATATTGATCAAAGTCCTATTGGTCGAACACCGCGGTCTAATCCAGCCACATATACAGGTATGTTTTCGCCCATTCGGGATTGGTATGCGGCTCTTCCTGAAGCAAAGGCGCGTGGTTATAAAGCAGGACGCTTTTCGTTTAATGTTTCTGGTGGGCGTTGTGAAGCATGTGAAGGCGATGGTGTGAAACAAATTTCTATGAACTTTTTGCCAGATGTTTATGTAGAATGTGATGTTTGTCATGGTTCGCGATATAATCGTGAAACTTTGGAAATTAAGTACAAAGAAAAGTCCATAGCGGATGTATTAAATATGACGGTAGATGAAGCGTATGAGTTCTTTAATCATGTGCCGTCCATTCGTGATAAATGTGATTTGTTGCGTAAGGTTGGTCTTGGGTATATCACATTGGGACAATCGGCGGTTACTTTGTCTGGTGGTGAAGCACAGCGTATTAAATTGGCTAAAGAGTTGTCTCGTAAATCAACTGGAAAAACCTTGTATATTTTAGATGAGCCGACAACGGGTTTACATTTCGCCGATATTCAAAAATTACTAGAGGTATTACAGGCGTTGGTGGATGCGGGGAATACGGTTGTTGTTATTGAGCATAACTTGGATGTTATTAAATCCGCAGATTACATTATTGATATGGGGCCAGAGGGTGGTCATGCGGGTGGCCAAGTGGTTGCAATAGGCACGCCCGAAGAAGTCGCTGATGTTAAAGAAAGTTATACGGGACAATATTTGAAAAAATTATTAAAGTGATAAGTTCTTGTTGACTTTGAAAGTTTTTTAAATTAGCATGAGGTTATGAAGTTCATATGATTTTATGGATACAGGGGAGATTATTTTACGAAAGGAGAAAAAATGGTTTCAAAAAAAACAAAGAAGAGTAAGCAAAGTGTGTCCAAGGTTCAAGAAACAAAAGAAAGTTTTTGGAATTTGGTTGCTTTGTTTAAAAATAAAAAAGAATATGTTGTCTTTTGCTTGATGATGTTGGGCGTGTTGAGCTTGCTGTCTGGTGTAGGATTGATTATCGCGGCGCATTGGGCGGTGATTCCTGCTTTTGTGCGTGTGTTGGGCGGTCTCTCTGTTTTGGGAATTTCTTTGGGTATTACCGGCCGTTTGCGTTTGACAGGATGGAATAAATCTTCGGAAGTTGCGTTGTTCTGTTCCTATCTTTTGATTGGGGGCAATATTGCTTTAATTCAGCAAGCATACAATTTGGATATTAGTTGGCGCGATGGTTGTTTGCTGTGGAGTGTGCTAGGTTTCCCTCTTGCTCTTTGGGCTACTTTTCCATTGGTTCGTTGGTGTACAGTTGTTTTGCTTGGTTTAGGTCTTTGGTCTTATATCTTAGAAGTAAATCATTTAGTGGTGGCTGGGTTGTTGTTCCTGTGCTTTGTTGGAACTTTGCCATTGACAGAAACATACTGGGAGCGGACACGTAGTATTTTATTTTGGATTATGTGGGCGGTATTATTTATTGGTGATTTTGCCAGCGAACAAGAGGTTGCATTGATTTTAGATGGTGCGGTGTTCATTATCAGTTTGATTGGTCTTTCAGAGGGGCGTCAACTTTTGTTCTACAATTTATTATTCATATTTGCGGGCATACGTGTTGTCATGCTTTTCTGGCACGCACATAATTTGAATGATGTGGGTATTCGCTTGATTGTTTGTGGGACAATTTTGTTGGCTTTAGGGGGGCTTTATTACAAGTTCTTTGAAAAATTGCAAAGCTTTTTGCGCAAATGGATTGCCCATGAATAAGAAAAAGAATTATTCAACTTATTTGTTGCTAGCGCCTTTTTTGGCTATCGCTATGTGGGTGTGTTACTTTACTATTTTTATGGAAGGCAGCACAGAAGTTCGTTTGCCAATCAGTGGTTATGATCCAAGAAATTTGTTGTCTGGGCATTATGTGGCTTATCGCATCGATTGGGATAAAGCAGATTGTTCTCAGGCAGATTGGAAAGGAACTTGTCCGATAAGAACTTTTAAAACATCTGGGCGTTTTTATGTCCCTGAAAACAGTGCGCGGGCTATAGAGCGCGCGATAAATCGTTCAGATGTACGTACTGAAATTGTCTTTTCTTATCGCAAAGGAAAAACGGCAATCGCTCGTGATTTGTTGATTGACGGAGAATCTTTCAGAACATTTGAATAGGTTATTTGTTATAAGGCGGGTAATGCCATCCTTTTGGGGAAAGCGTGAAAATTTCGAAACCGTCTTCCGTTACGCCGAGCATATGCTCAAATTGAGCGGATAATTGTTTGTCCTTTGTAACAACAGTCCAATTATCACTTAAAGTTACTGTTTCAAAAGTGCCAACATTTACCATAGGTTCCACGGTAAAAACCATCCCTGGTACGATTTTTTCGCCAGATCCTTTGCTCCCGAAGTTCAAAATATTGGGGGCCCCGTGAAAAACTTTGCCACATCCATGACCACAGTAATCGCGAACCGTGGAAAATCCTTCTTTTTCGGCTGTTTTTTCCATGGCATAACCCAAATCTCCTGTAGTAGCGCCTGGTTTTACGGCGTTGATTCCTGCCATCATTGTATCATAAGCATTCATCACAAGGCGCCTTGCTTTAACGGATGGATGGCCGACAAAATACATGCGAGATGTATCTCCATAATAGCCGTCTAAAATAACGGTTACATCTATATTGATAATATCCCCATTTTGAAGGATTTTATCTGGACTTGGAATGCCATGACAAATGACATGATTTGGGGAAATACAAGTTGCTTTGGGATATCCATGATAACCGATGCAGGCGGAAACTCCGCCATTTTTTTTTATAAAGTCGTTCATTAAATTATCCAGATATTCTGTTGATACGCCGACTTTTACAAAAGGAACAATATAATCTAATGTTTCCGCGGCCAATCGGCCCGCAGCACGCAAGCCAACAAAATCAGAAGGACTGTGTATAATAATATCTTCTCTCATGGGGTCTATTATAGCATATCTTTTCTAAAAGAGAAAGAGGAAAACAATTAAAATATAAAAAGGATGTCTTTGTACCACTAAAGATTTGTTTGATAAGAGCTTGACAAGCGGATTAGTTGTATCCACATAAGACTTGTTAAAAAAAAGGAGGAACATATGGAAATAATGAATAAAATTGCGTGTATTTTAGTATTAGTTGGTGCATTGAACTGGGGCTTGGTCGGATTTTTTGGATTTGATCTTGTCGCCTTTTTATTTGGAATGGGCAGTTTTTTATCTATGATTGTTTATGATGTCGTAGGATTGTCAGCATTATGGTGTATTTTTAGTTATGCTGGACACAAGAAGCCAATGAAATAAAATCCATAAAAAGAAAGCTCGTCTTAAGGCGAGCTTTTTAATTTACTTGTGCAAGCGGGCATGCTCAAGAAGCTCTTTGTTAAATAAATCTCTAGCGGTAATAGTTGCTTTTTCAAAAGTATCCATATAGGGTTTAGATCCCCCATAAATACCATGTCCATTGACCTCTAGACGATCTCCGCGTTGAAAAAGATGATGTGCGACCAAGCTAACAGTTTGTTGCGCAGCATGGGTGTCTACTTGATCTTTACTTTCTCTCGCCCAAAAAGCAACGCCTTGCTTGTCATAATCTTTGACGATCAATCCATTTTTAAAACCAATAATAACAGCATTGGCTTCTTCTGGGTCTTGTTCAAACCAAAAATCATGGCCTTCTTTGCCAAAGGCATTGAATAAAGTTCTCCAATTTTCTTGTCTTACTGAATTAGCTAGCTCATTTCTTTTTGAAGGAAAGGAAGGGGTTGCCGCAAAAAACTCAAGTTTTTTTCTTTCCTGTGTTTTTTGAATTAAGCGATCTGCCAATTGTTGCCGTATATGAGACATTTTAAACCCCCTTATCCTTGTAATTTCTTCTCTAATAATTGATTAGCCATAGCGGGATTTACTTTACCTTGGCTTGCTTTCATAATCTGACCAACAAACCAGCCTTTTAATTTATCCTTGCCTGCTTTAATTTCAGCAACCTTGTCTGGATTTGCTGCCAACACTTCGTCAATAATTGCCTCAATGGCGCCAGTGTCGGTTGTTTGCTTTAATCCTTTTTCTTCAACAATGACCGCAGGCTCTTTTCCTGTTTCAATCATCAAAACAAATACATCTTTTGCAATTTTCCCGGAAATAGTATTGTCTTCGATCAATCCAACTAAAGCACCTAAATTTTCTGCAGAAATAGGACTTTTTGTAATGGGTAAGCACTCTTTGTTCAAATAAGCAAACAAGTCGCCCATAACCCAGTTTGCCACTTTCTTGGCATCATGTCCTTTTGCCGCGGCCTCAAAATATATAGAGGTTTCTTGATCCGCTGTTAAGATGCCGGCATCATATTCGGGAAGACTTAATTGTTCAATATAACGTTTTTTCTTTACTTCTGGTAATTCTGGTAAATTTTTACGGATATTATCAATGTACTCGTCTGTCAACATAACAGGCAATAAATCGGGATCCGGAAAGTATCTGTAATCATTGGCATTTTCTTTGGTTCTCATTGGGCGTGTTTCGCCATTGTCGGAATCATAAAGTCTTGTTTCTTGTTTAATGGTGCCACCATTTTCATAAATTTCAATTTGCCGTTCTGCCTCTACTTCGATGGCGTGCATTACGAAGCGGACAGAGTTCACATTTTTGACTTCTGCTCTAGCACGTAAACTTGTTTCGCCAACGGGGCGCACGGAAATGTTCACATCGCAACGCATAGAACCTTCGTCCATGTTGCCATCACATGTACCAAGAGCACGCACAATGGCGCGTAATTGACGTAAATATTCTCCTGCTTCCTCGGGACTATGCATATCTGGTTTAGACACAATTTCCATTAAACCAACGCCCGATCGGTTCAGGTCAATCAGTGTTTTTGATGGGTGCATATCATGGATAGATTTACCCGCATCTTGTTCCAAATGTAAACGTTCTACACCAATTTTGCGTGTGCCATC
>CAJOPC010000041.1 GCA_905236245.1 uncultured Alphaproteobacteria bacterium | reverse complement strand
TGGTGGAGGTAAGGAGGGTCGAACTCCTGACCTTTGCAATGCCATTGCAACGCTCTACCAACTGAGCTATACCCCCACAAAGGTCATCTAATAGCCATCATTATACATAAATTTGAAAGAAATGCAAGTGTTTTTTTATTTCCTTGATTTTAAAGAATAGTTATGATAAAAATAAGACAGGTGATTTAGGAGGATTAAAACGGATGCGTAATATGTGGAAAGCTTTTAAAGATTGGCTGGAACGTCGCTATCAACAAAAGGCTGGGGCGAAGATTGATCGTTTGACAGAGCAATTAGATGCCGCCAAAAAGGTTTATGCCAATTTGCGGAATAAAAGGGATGCTCAAAGAAAACAGCTGGTAGCTATCCGCCGTTTGCGTCGTAGTTTGGCAAAAACGAAAGGACAAAAAATTTTTCATGATATCAAACACGAATTGCAATCTGTGCAACCGGATGTACAACGGGAGTTCGCGGGCTTATGTTTTATAGATTCGGCTTATAACCAATGTGTGAGTTGGTTGAGAAACTTGATGGGGAATAGTATATGGGCTGCCGCGGGTATAGGTAGCATTGTGTCCATTATGCAAGTGTTTGAAACACGCATGCGAGCCAGAATAGATGCTGCGGAGTTAACTTTAAATACGGCCACTTCGAATTACCTTAGCCAAAAGGCCGCAAAAACAATTACACCATTAGAAAGAAAAGTTAAAAATTCGGATTTCTTGTTTTTTAGAGCTGATAGATTGGGGTGGATGTGGCCTTATCGTTTGAGCCGACAAATGTCTATTATCGTTTCGGGTATAATTGCTGCCATTTCAACGGGAATCGCATTGCTTAGTAAGGATGGTGGTTTAGCCAGATTGGCATTTATTGCAGGATTGTCATCTATTCCTGTGCTATCACAGTTGGTACTTGCTCCGATCGTTTGGATAAAGGGAAGAGCCCAAGCTAAGTTTGAAAATAAAGTTTGGGACAGAAATAAAAATAATTTGAATGTATTGTTGGGTGAAGCAGTATCTTTGAGTAATTTAGCGTTCAAAAATGCGGCTCAAAAGCAATGGGCGGATTCCGTGGCTGGTAAAGATGTATTGAATAAATACAAGGCGGAGTTGGGCAAGTTGCTTGCTGTTCCAAGTATTTTATCCTCAGGAATTGGGCTTGGTCTATTGATGTATAATTTATTTCTTAATAAAAATATGGATGTAGGAACTGCGGTTGCTTTGTGGACAAGTTGCACAGGATTTATGATGTCTTCAATGTCTATTTTAGGTAATGCTATAACATTGCGTAACCTCAGACAAGTAATGGTGGATAGATATAAAGGACTTCAAGCGAGTAAGGTTTATGATTTGACCTATGGTCATGAAAGCTTGGCTGATGAAAAGGAGATTAATGCTATTTGTTTAGATCACATTTCATATCACCATCGTTTTAAAAGTGGGGAAAGAAGGTGTGGTCAAAAAGGAAACAATATCGCCTTTGTTTCCGATGAAACAATTTTTGTTGAGCCCGGAATTACCATTGTCGGCGGTGAAACGGGTGTGGGAAAGACAACTCTTTTTAACGTATTGAGAAAGATTGATGATGTGGACGGAGGATGTATAGCCATTGGGCACAAGGAAGGCAATTCTTTTACAGGAACGAAGCTGACGGATGTTAAAGAGGGTGAATTAGGTAATCTGATAGGCGTTAGCGTTTCTGCCGCTGATTTTCGTGCGTTAGATGAGCAGACGGTTTTGGATATTGCCAAAATGCAAAATCCAAATGTATCTGATCTTGCTGTGCAAAAATTGGCAGAAATGATGAATATGGGTGACAAGTTATATTCTGAAACAGGCGCCCCAAGAACGTATAATTCTTTAAGTGATGGGGAACGTCGTCGTATTTTGTTAATCCAAGCTCTTTTATCCGATAAAAAGATTTTAATTTTGGATGAACCGACAACTGGTGTGGATGCCGGTACTGCCGATTTGATGATGGAGGTTATTGATGCTGTTTTAACAGCGGAAGGTAAAGATCGGATTGTCTTCTTAACGACTCACAGGCCGGAACAAATTCGTAATTTGCATGTCAATAATCGGGCCCTTGAACTTTCTAGAAGAAGTAGTGATAGAACACCTGTTTTAAGAACTTATCCGTTGGAAACTCCAGAAGATGTGGACAGTTATATCAAGTTGTGTAATGGTCGAGTGGTTGACTTTGATAGGAAAAAGCTACGTGAGGATGCTGCCATTGTGGTAGCAGAAATGCGAAAGGTGATGGAATCGGAAAAAGCTGGTGAAATAAAGTATGAAGCTGTCAAGTACGATAAAGAAAAGGAGGAAAAAATGGCCGCGCTCGATTTAATGAAGTCCAATTCTATGGCGTGGTTGTTTTTAGGTTTGTTTGGTAAAGGCTTTAAACGTCACCCCAATATGCGCAATAAATTAGCAAATCAAGGGAAGGCCAGTAAGCCAAAGGGCAAAGAGAAGACTTCGTCTCCATAAAATTCTTGACCTTTTTGCTAGAATCATGTATATTTAAATGCGGTGGTCCCGTAGCTCAGCTGGATAGAGCAACTGCCTTCTAAGCAGTAGGTCGAGCGTTCGAATCGCCCCGGGATCGCCATATTATCCTCGTCATTTGACGGGGATTTTTATATTCTAAAGTTTATTTTGACAAGCGCCTTGGTGATAGTTACTTAAAATTTAAAGGGAGGCGTGTATGAAAAGGATTTTAGAGATATTAAGCATTATTTTTATTATTATAATGATAATCGGTATTGCGTATGTGCAATCCGGCAACAAGAAGGAAATTGTTCAGCCTGTATCTCAAATGTATGTGAGCGTATCCAAAATTATACCTGAATCAATTACATTAACGCGACAATATATCGGACATGTTCAAGCTATTCGATCCGTTTCCGTAAAGCCATATATTTCTGGTTTTATAGGAGATGTTTTGGTTCAAGGAGGGCAAGAGGTTCATATAGGCGAAACTTTATTTACTTTGCAACAAGATCAATATTTTGCAGAAGTTGAATCAGCAGAGGCGGAAGTTGCGGCTTCTGAAGCAGAGTTGGAAAAGGCCCGTCTTTATTTGGAACGTGTCCAAAGGACGGCAGGCAAAGCTATTTCTGCCACAGAAATGGATAATGCTCGGACAAGTTTTTTGACCGCAGAGGCCAATGTGGCTAATGCAAAAGCAAGATTAAAAGTTGCCATGGTTAATTATGATTATACAACTATACAAGCAACTATAAACGGGGTTGTGGGAAATATCACGGTGACACCAGGCGAGTATGTATCTCCGCAAAGTCCTGCACTGGCATATATTTTACAATACAATCCCATCCGTGTTGTGTTTTATATGCCTGACAAAGAGTTTTTAAGTTTAGGGGCGGATGTTGATTTTTTTAAAACAGGATTATTGCAACTTAAATTAGCAGATGGCGAAATTTTTGAAGCCAAGGGTAGTGTTTTGTTTGCAGATAATAAAATAACGGAAAATACCTCCGCAATTGCGTTGTTTGCTGATTTTGAAAATCCTCATAAAAAATTGTTGCCCAATGCTTATGTAACTGTTTTATATGATCAAAATATCAAAGATGCTTTGACGGTAGATCGCACATGGATTCATTTGTTGCCGGATGGCGATTTTGTATATGTTTTGCGTGATGGTCGTATAGCAAAAGTGAAAATTAAACTAGGCGGGAGTCTGCAAAACCGTGTCTATGTCTCAGAGGGATTATATCCTGATGACCTTGTAATTACTGAACCTATTTCGAACAATCAAATCGGTCGCGAAGCTATGCCTCGTGAGGAGTAGTTGATGACATTTTCAGAGTTTTTTATCAAACATCCAAGGTTTGCCGGTGTTGTTGCCATCGTAATGGTCTTGATGGGATTAATTGCTCTTTTTTTGTTGCCAATTTCTCAATATCCGCAGGTGACGCCACCTCAAATTGTTGTGACAGCAACTTATCCCGGGGCCAATGCTCAGCTATTGGTTGATACAGTTGCGGTTCCAATTGAAAATCAAATCAATGGTGTTGATGGAATGTTATATATGTCTTCTACCGCAACGGATAACGGAACTTATCAATTGACTATTACATTTAATGTTGGAACAGATCCGGATATTGCTCAAGTTAAAGTGGAAAACAGGTTGGAACAAGTAAAAGCATTATTGCCTGCGATTGTGAATCAAGAAGGTTTAAACGTTAAAGTTCAATCATCCAATATGTTGGCTTTTTTGGTTTTGGATTCTCCCAACGGGACATATGATAGTTTGTTTTTGAGTAATTTTGCATATAGCAGCATTCAAAATCCGTTAAAGCGTATAGATGGAATTAGTGATGTGAACATTTTTGGCCCTCAAAAAAGTGTTCGCATTTGGGTAAATCCACGAAAATTGACCTCGATGGGTTTAACAACTCAAAATGTGGTGGAGGCCGTTGAAAATCAAAATGTGGTGGCCGGAATTGGTAGTATTGGTTCTGCGCCAATGGCAGGGGATAAAAATGTTGTATTGGCTTTAACAACAAAAGGTATGTTGGAGAATACAACAGATTTTGAGAAAATTATTGTTCATAGTGCTCAGGATGGCTCCGTTGTTTATTTAAAGGATATTGCACGGGTTGAAAGTGGGGCGGATAATTATCAATTAAGCGCACAATTTAATGGCCATAGCGCTGTTGTGATGGAGTTGAATCAAGCACCTAATTCTAATGCTTTGAGTGTGATGCGGCATTTAAAGCAAACAATAAAAGAATTAGTCCCTTCTTTTCCGGAGGATATTGATTTGAAGATTGCCTATGATTCAACGGATTTTGTGAAAGCTTCGATTTTTAATATAGTTTTGACTTTGGTTTTAACATTTATTTTGGTTGTTATTGTTGTGTATGTTTTTTTGCAAAACGCACATGCAACTTTAATCCCGATGATTACAATTCCTGTTTCTTTAATCGCAACTTTTGCTGTTTTGTATGCAATAGGGTTTAATTTAAATATTTTAACTTTGTTTGCAATGATTTTGGCTATAGGTTTAGTTGTGGATGATGCTATTGTTGTGGTGGAAAGAGTTCAATATTTGATGCAGTATGAACATATGGATTCTATGATGGCCAGTATTCAGGCGATGAAAGATATTTCCAGTTCCATAATTGCCACGACATTGGTGTTATTATCTATTTTTGTGCCGGTGGCGATGATGGCGGGTATTACAGGTAAAATTTACAGCCAATTTGCCGTGACAATTGCAACAGCTATCGTATTTTCATCTGTGAATGCGTTGACTTTAAGCCCGGCCTTATGTGCTATTTTGTTAAAACAAAAGAAGATGCAAAAAATAAGCAAAGTTTTTTCTTGGTTTAATATTCAGCTGGATAAAATGAAAGATGCATATTTAAAATGTGTCGGTGTTTTGTGTAATCATTTAAAAAGTATGGCGTTTTGTTGTTTAGGAGTTTTTATTGTTCTAGGGCTGTTATTTAAAATAATCCCTAACTCATTTATTCCGAATGAGGATCAAGGATTTATTTTAGGTAATGTTCAATTGCCAGATACGGCCAGTATCAATGAAACCCAATCTTATTTAAAAGAAATATCGGAAAAGGTTGTTCAAATGGATGGTGTTGCTTATATGATCGGTATTGCCGGAACAAGTATGTTGAGCGCTGGCGGAGAAAATATAGGTATGATTGCAATTGGTTTGAAACCATGGAATCAACGCAAGTCAAAGAGTTTGTCCATTGAGGCAATTACACAAAAGTTAGTGTCTTCTTTTTCACATGAGTGTCGTGCGTCAGTTGAGTTTTTTGAAATGCCGGCGATTCCGGGGGTAGGGACAAGTGGAGGACTTAGTTTTCAAGTAAATGCTGTGAATAACGGAATATCGCCTAAGGAGTTGGCCGAAAAAGTATCTGCTTTGTTGGACAAAATGAATCATAATCAAAATTTTTCTTATGCCTTTACAACTTTTACAGCTGAAACACCACATTTATATATAGATTTGGATAGGACTAAGCTTGAATCATATGGTGTTGCAACGGGCAGTTTATTTAATGTGTTGCAAAACAATTTGGGATCTAAATATGTTAATAATATCACACAAGATGGTCAGATCAATAAAGTGATCGTCCAAGCAGAATCCATATATCGTAATGAGGCATCAGATGTGGAAGATTTATATGTGCCTAATGTGAATAATAATCCTATTCAAATTGGTGAATTTATAGATTTTAAAACAGTTTTATCCCCAAAAATTATTTATCGGTTTAATCAGTATTTGAGTGCGGCAATCACAGCGGCGGCTGCTCCGGGAATCAGTAGCGGACATGCTATTTTAGAAATTAAAAAATTGATGCAAACATTGGGGAATCAATATGCAGTTGCTTGGACAGGTTTGAGTTTGCAAGAAGTAGAGGCAAGTGGATTGGTATATATTTTGGTTGCATTGGCCATCGTGTTTACTTATTTGTTTTTGGTGGCTCAGTATGAAAGTTGGAAAGTGCCATTGTCGGTGATGAGCACAAATATCTTTGCAATATTAGGTGCCTTGTTAGGCCTTAAATTCATGGGGCTTCCATTGAGTATTTACGCTCAGTTGGGTATTGTTTTGTTGATAGGGCTTGCCAGTAAAAATGCGATTTTAATTGTTCAATTTATTTTGGATGCACAAAAGATGGGTATGAAGGGCGTTAAGGCGGCCCTTTACGGCGCTAAGGAAAGATATCGTGCGGTATTGATGACAGCTCTCACATTTATTTTAGGTGTGTTCCCTATGGTCGTTGCAAAAGGTGCGGGTGCGGCAAGTCAGATATCTATAGGCGTGACAGTTTTCTTTGGGATGTTGGCGGCAACCGTTATTGGCATTGTATTTGTGCCTGCTTTGTTTTTATTTTTTGATAAATTGGGAGCTTCGGATGATACGCAAAAGAAAGATCATTGAATGCATGTTATGTTTAATTTTAAGCGCCTGTATGGTTGGCCCAGATTATGAACGCCCGCAGTTTTTTGATAATGAAGCCATTGAAAAAGCGTTGGAATTAAAAGTAGGACAATTTGATGAAAGTGTTGTTGATCCATTTTTATTTCAAGATGAAACATTAAACAATTTATTTTTGAAAGCATTAAAATCAGCGCCTGATATTCGTAGTGCTTATGCACGAATTGAACAAGCACATGCGCTATTACAAAGCAATATTGCGTCTGTATTTCCTAGTTTTGATATTGGAGGAGGTTATAATTACAAAAAAACAGGTCGCAATATGGGTACATTGTTTGATGAAAATATTTATCAAGCTGGTTTGTCAGTTGCATGGGAAGTCGATTTATTTGGTCAAAAAAGACGCGCAATTGAAGCAGGTAGCGCCAAAGAAAGAGAAATGATAGCTGCTTTGAAAAATATACAGGTTTCTTTGATCTCAGATGTTGCCACAACTTATTTGAATTTAAGGATGAATGAAAAACTTTGTAAGGAAAGTAGAGCAGATTTAAAAATTCAACAAGCTTTGTATGATTTAACATTAGATAAATATCATTCCGGATTATCAAATGCGATTGAATTAAATCAGGCTCGCTATCAATTGGAAAATGTTCGCGCTTCTATACCTAAATTAGAAGAGCAAATAGAGCTCAATAAAAATGCTTTGGCTTTATTGGTTGGTGTTTTGCCTGGGCAATTAGATAGGGAATTAAATCAAGATAAAAATAATTTGATAACAAAAACTTTTAAATATGATTTAACGAGTTTAAATGAATTATCCGTAGATGTCGTGTATAATCGTCCGGATGTTATGGCTGCAGAAGAACAGCTGATTGGTCAAAATGCGGCGGTTGGGCAAGCTGTGGCTGAAATGTTGCCCTCTGTAAATTTATCGGCCTTTTTTGGCTTTGAATCTTTGAAATTCCCAAAACTTTTTCATAATCATAGTTATGCTTATGGTTATGAGCCGACAATTAATGCGCCAGTATTTCATTTTGGGGCGCTTTATCAAAATTTAATGCTGCAAAAAGCAATAAAAAAAGAACAACAGATTTATTATGAGCAAGTTTTATTACAAGCAATTAATGAAATTAAAAATGCTCTAATTAGCTTAAATAAGGAGTTTTTAAGATACAAAGCATTGGATGAGGCATGGCAGAAAATGGATGAAGCGGCACAATTAGCACGCGATAAATATAAAAGCGGATTGATAGACTATTTCGTTGTATTGGATGCCGAAGAACGTCGCATCAGCGCACAAGCAAATTTGACAACATCTGCCGCACAATTGTATAAAAATGTTATAGCATTTTATCGAGCTATTGGTGGTAGTTCATTACATCAAACGGATGAAGATGGATCGTCGCGATGATAAATCTTGTCAACAAGTGTCTGAACCAAGATATAAAGTAATGGAATAAAGACTAAACCCAAAATAGTTCCAATAGTCATGCCCCAGAAAACTGGAGTTCCCAAAGAACGACGAGAACCGGAGGCGGCTCCTGTTGCCCAAATCATTGGTAAAACACCCAAAATAAATGTAAAGGCGGTCATTAGTACTGCGCGGAAACGTTGAGTTAATCCTTTAATGCCGGAATCAACAATGGGGGCTCCGTGATTGTGCTCATCTTTGGCAAATTCTACAATCAAAATAGCATTTTTACTGGCCAATCCAATCAATAAAACTAATCCTAATTGGGCATAAATGGACATAGGAAGACCCGTCATGAAAAGACCTAGCAGTCCTCCACCGATGGCAAATACAACAGACATTAAAACTGGCACAGGAACAACCCAACTCTCATATTGAGCGACCAAAAACAGATAAGCAAAGATAATAGCTAATGCCACCAACATACCAACTTGTCCTTCATTTTGTTTTTCTTGGTAACTCATACCGGACCATTCAAAAGCATAGCCCTTTGGTAAAATAGTATGGGCCAGTTCTTCCAAGTGATTCATCGCTTGTCCGGAGCTGACAGCATCCGTTTGCACAATCGTCAAGCCGGCAGCAGGATATTGGTTATAACGTGTAATTTGACGAGGGGATAAAATTGTTTTTACAGATACCAAAGTTTTTAATGGCACCATTTTTCCCGCAGAATTTGGCACATATAATTTATCTAAGCTGTTTAAATTTCGTCTATATTTCCAATCGGATTGAATAATAACTTTATTGACCTGCGTTCCAAAGTTAACATCATTCACATAACCTGAGCCTAAATAACTTTCAAGTGCAGAAAAGACGTTCGACATAGGAACACTCATGCTTTCGGCTTTATCGCGATCAATTTCCAAATAGATGTTAGGTGTTTTTGCTGTAAAGCCGGAATAACCATATTGGAATGTGGAGTCTGTGTTCACAGCATCAATGAGCAAGCGAGAGTTGTTATCCAACGCAACGTAGTCCAAATCGTTCAAGGATTGAACCCTTAAATCCATACCTCCGGATAGACCTAAACCAGGAATGGCCGGCATTTCAAACAATTGGAATTCTGCCTCTGGAATCTCGGCAAATTTTTGCCGTAAACGATTTAAGATAGCCGTTGATACTTGATCTTTGTTATTCCGTTTATTCCAGGGCGTTAATCCTAAGACGCCCATGGCGACGTTCTCTCCGTTGCCCATGATCATGGACATACCTTCGATAACCACAAAATTCTTAACAGCGGGCTCTTCTGCCACAATCGGCATAACCTTTTTCACCACCTCATCCGTTCGGCCCATAGAAGCGCCTTCAGGCAAAGCAATGCTCACAATGATCATACCTTGGTCTTCGTTTGGTAAAAATGAAGTTGTCATTGACTTAAACATAATAGTTGAAATCAAAGTAAATATTCCAAAAATAATTGCAATACCCCCAATTTTTCTGGCAAACCATAGGACGCATTTTTGTGTTGTATTTGTTGATTTTTGAATAATTTTATTAAACCATTGAAGGGGGGCAAATTTTGTTTCCTCCGTTGGTTTAAAGAAATGAGAAGCCACAGCTGGAGCCAATGTTAAAGCGCAGAATGTAGAGAAGCAAACGGCAACACAGATTGTCACAGAAAATTGTTGATAAATCTTTCCTGTGATACCTCCCAAGAAAGCAATAGGCACGAAAATTGCCAATAAAACAAGCGTTGTAGCAATCAAAGCTCCGGATATTTCCTTCATCGTTTGAGTTGTTGCTTCCATCGCGGATTTATGTTCCGTATTGATTAAATAGGCAGATCGTTCCGTCACACAAATAGCATCATCCACGACGACACCAATGGCCAGCAATAAGCCAAACAATGTAAACATATTGATGGAATAGCCTAGTGTCATCATAACGGCAAAAGTGGCCAGTAATGAGACAGGAATTGTCAGCATGGGCACTAAAGTAGCGCGCCAATCTTGCAGGAAGACATAAACAACGAGAATAACTAGCAAGAAAGTGGAAAGTAATGTCCACACAACTTCTTCAACGGAAGCATTAATATAATCGGTTGAATCCATGTTGATGTTATAGGCAATACCTTCTGGGAAAAATTGTGATAAACGATCTAGTTCATCACGCAATTTACCCATTGTGGATAAAGCATTTGCGCCCGAGGCCAAATTCGCCAACATCACCACAGCCGGGTGCCTATCATAATAAGATTCTGTGGCATAATTTTCTGCTCCAATTTCTACACGTGCGACATCAGAAAGACGCAACAAACCGCCTTCTTCATTTGTGCGAATAATAATGTTTTCAAATTCTTCTTTTGTTGAAAGACGGCCGGTCGTTTGTAAAGAGTAAACCAAACTTTCAGAGTTGTCGTTAGGACGAGCGCCTAATTTACCCAAGGATGGTTGGTAGTTTTGGCTTTGAATGGCCGCACTGATTTTAGCGGCAGATAAATTCAAAGAGGCAATTTTATCCGCATCTAACCAAATGCGCATACTTTTTTTTGCGCCATAAACAGTAATTTCTCCAACTCCATCGACTTTTGCGAGTGGCTTGACAACGTTGTTTTGTAGATAGTCATTGATATCGCTGGCGCTCAAAGAGTCATCAGGAGAATAAAAGCTGATAAATGCCAAAATGCTAGATGATGCTTTTATAACGCGCAAACCATAGCGTTGAACTTCCGCAGGTAATAAACTTTGAACTTGTTGAATTCTGTTTTGTACTTTAACAGTGGCCATATCCGGATCTGTATCTGATGCAAATGTAATGGTCAGCATATAGCTACCATCAACGCTTGTGGAGCTCATGTAAATCATATCATCAACGCCGTTGATACCGTCTTCCAACGGAATACCAATTGTTTTTGCAATTGTATCAGCGCTGGCGCCAGGATACGAGGCGCGCACGCGCACTTCCGGAGGTGTGACCGTTGGATATAAATCAACAGGTAATTTAAAAAGACAAATAATCCCGGCCAGTGCCAAAATTAAAGAAATAACAATGGCAAAGCGAGGGCGTTTAATGAAGAATAAAGAAAACATTACTTATTCTCCTCCGAGTTGATAATATGAATGCCTTGCCCATTTTTCAATTTTTGTCCGCCAGATGTGACGATAAGGTCAGAAACTTGCAAGCCATCTTCCACAATCACATTGTCATCAACAAGTCCGCCTTGCTTGATGTATTGTTGGACCACGGTATTATCAGATTTAACAAGCATAACATAAGCACCATTGTTATCGTTATAAACGGCTTTTTGTGGAACTAATAACGCAGGAGCTTCTTGACTTGCTTTCCATAAAACGGTCACGTGATTATTAGGAATAAGCAATTCGTCAGAATTATCATATTCCGCATACAATCCCATCGTTGCAGTATCTTTATCCATTTCATTGTCTAAAAAGATATGTTTTGCAGGCAGTGGTAATAAAGATTTATCAGCCAGTTCAATTTGTAAATCAGGTAAATCGTACTGCTCTCCGTTATCTTTCAACATACGACGCGCTTGCAAATGTTCTTTATCAGTTAAGGAAAAGCTGATTTTAACAGGTGTTGTTTGAACAATGCGTGCCAACGGAGCAGAGGACAATCCTACATAATTTCCTTTTGTAATTAAAACTTGCCCAATGCGGCCATCAATAGGGGATTCAATAGAAGTATGTTTCAAATCGATTTCTGCTAAATCTAAAGAAGCTTTTGCTTGTTCGACAGCGGCTTTAGCTTGAGCTAACTTGCTTTCGGCTCTTTCTAAATCTGCCGTGGAAACTACCTTGTCTTTGTGCAGTTGTTTTTGGCGTCCATATTCACTGTTGAGCTGTTTTAAATCGGCCTCAGCTTTGGATAATGTTGCTCTTGCGGCATCCACATTTGCTTTGTAGCGATCTTGTTCAATTTTAAACAAAACATCTCCCGCATGAACATATTGACCGTCTGTAAACAAAACTTCTTCAATGGCGCCGGCAACTTGGGTTTTTACGTCCACGGCATTGATAGGTTTGACAAGTGCGATAAAACGAGTGTTTTGTGCAACACTTTTAACAGAAGGATGTCCCGTTAAAACATAAGGTGTTTGCACTTGTGCACGCATCATGGCAACGGCCTTTTTAGCGCCAAATTTTGCCCCAAAATAAAAGCATGCATAGGATAACGCACCTAATGCCAATATGATTACGACTACTTTTAAAACTTGTTTCTTTGAAATACCGTCTTCTTTCCGGCGAATTGTAAAATTAGTTCTATCCATAATTGACTCCCCTATATAATGAAATCCATTCTATATGAAACAAAATTGAAATGCAAGATTTTTTTTATTAGATTTAAAAAGAAAGAACACGTTCAGAAACTTTCATTTATAATCAATAGAACAGGAAAAAACACTAATTTTTCTTGTGCTTGAATTGAGCATTGTATAAGTTTGCATAAACGCCGTTCTTTTTTAACAACACATCGTGTGTTCCTTCCTCAATGAGCTTTCCTTCATTGATCACAACAATTTTATCGGCATTTTGAATTGTAGAAAGTCTGTGAGCAATAACAAGAACAGTTCTGTCTTTCATCAAATTGTCAATAGCCTGTTGAACAATACCTTCGGATTTGTTATCCAAAGCGGAAGTTGCTTCGTCCAAAATAACGATTGGTGCATTTTTCAGGAAAGCCCGAGCAATAGCCACGCGTTGTTTTTGCCCGCCAGAAAGCAGGGCTCCGCGTTCGCCGATATTTGTATCTAATCCTTCATCTAATTCGCTGATAAATTCATCTAAGCAAGCGGCTTTAACCGCTGCGGCAATTTCTTTTTCTGTTGCGTCAAATTTTCCTAACAGGATATTGTCGCGGATAGTGCCGGAGAACAAGAAATTATCTTGGAAGACAACGGCGATATTTTGGCGTAAAGAATACAAACTAAAATCACGAATGTCTGTGCCGTCAATCGTAATGGATCCTTTTTGGACATCATAAAAGCGTGGAATCAAGCTGACAATGGTACTTTTCCCACCACCGGAATTGCCCACAAAGGCAACTGTTTTTCCCTTTGGAACGGTCAGATTGATGTGTTCCAAAACAGGTGTGTTTGGTTTATATTCAAACGATACATCATGGAAAACAATGTCTTTCTTTATTTTTGTCAATTCAATCGCATTTTCAATATCGTGAATCGGAACAGGATAATCCAAAATTTCAAAAATACGTTCAATGGCCATGAAAGATTGTTGTAATTGTGTGAAGTTTCTCCCGATATTCTTGATAGGATTATACAACATAAGCATGGCTGTCATAAATGCCACAAAGCTACCGGCGGTCATTTGTTTGGAGGTAATCAAATGGCTGCCATACCAAATGGCGCCCGCAATTCCGATAGAAATCACAATGTGCATCATCGGGGTTAACCAAGCGGTTCTTTGCGTGTTTTTAATGGTAAGCTTAAATGCTTGTGTTAAAATAGTACCGAATTGACGTTTTTTATGTTCTTGTAAATTATAGGAAGCAATGGTTTTTGCCCCGGCATGTGTTTCATTAAAGATCGTGAAGTGTGCAGCACCAACTTGAACAGATTTTTTGACAATATCTTTAATGCGGCGACGAACACGAGCCAATGGCCATAAAGCTCCGCCCAAAACGATACTTGCAATAATTGCTAATTTCCATGAAGTTGTAAATAAAACAATAATCAATGTAATGGATGAAAAAAGGCGAGTTGTAAAGACTTTGACATTTGCCAGTAAACCAGTGCAAGCTGTGGTGGGATCTGCACTAAAGCGTTGAGCCAAATCACCCGACGAATGGGAATCAAAATAGGCTTGATCCATTTGCATCAATTTTTTATAAAGTCTGCGTTGAACTTCTTGCGTAATTTTGCCACCTGTCCATGCATTTAAATAGGTTGATCCATATTCCAAGATAGATTGCAAAATGGTGAAACCAATAATGGCCACAGGAATATAATAGAGTGGTAAATTCCAAGGAGTAGATCCCCCTTGCTCCATAATAACCGTATCCATAAAGGGTTTAAGGGCAAGCGCAATGACTGCGTCCAATGAACCGATAGGAATGGTAATCAGAATGCTGAGTAATGAACGAAACCAATATGGACGAATAAAGGGCCACATCCGTTTATAATTAACAACAAAATGCATATCTTTAATTTTTTGAAACATAGGACTCCTCAGTTTGAGTTCTCAGTTTATTCGTTTATGAAAAAAAATGCAAGTCTTTTCATTCTTCATCTTCTTCAAGCCCTGAATCAGATTTAGATGAATCCGATTCATCCGTTATTTTTACGGGTTTGACTTTTTCAATTTTTGCACCTTTAAAAAGGTGTTGTATTTCTTGAACAACGGAGTCTTTTTCAATGTTCTGGATAAGTTGTTGTTTGGAATTTTCATGTTGTTCTTTTAATGTTGGTTCTCCACCGGAGGTTTGAACATTGATATGCCAATTTGTATGTGTTTGTGTTTGCAAAAATTTACTTAAATTCGCAACTAAGGATCCTGGCGCTCCTTGAGCTAAGGAACAAATAATTTCCCCGGGTTTGATTTGAACAAGTCGGACAAACGACTCAATATTGAAAGCAAGAATACGCTCTCCATGTTTTTGTGCCAATTTATAAATATCCTGGATTGTTTTAAAAGGACATTCTTGTGTGCTGGCGACTTGTGGAGCGGGTTGTGAAATAGCTGGAGCTATCTCAATACTTTTGGCCGCAGGAATTGTTTCTTGAACTAGATTATTGTTTTTTTTTATGTCTTTTAATAATGCTTCCGGTCCTGGAATATCCGACATATAGGCCATGCGAATCAATAACATCTCAATTGCTTGAAAAGGATTGTCGGCCGCACGAACTTCTTGAATGCCTTTCATCAATAGTTGCCAGTAGGCTGTTAAAGTGTGCATGGATGATTGTTCTGCAAGCTTTTTTAAGGACTCCTTTTCCGTTGAGGTATAATCGTTTAATGAATTCGCCTGTGGGGCGACTTTGATGGTGGTCAGCGTGTAGGTTAAATCAAGTAGGTCTTGAACTAAACTTAAAGCATTTGCTCCGCTTTGATATTGACTTTCCAAAAGCTCGAAACATTTGGCCATTTCAGCATTGAGTGCCGATGTATAAAGGTCAATTAAAAGACTTTTATCCACAACTCCTAACATTTTTCGAACATCATTTTCCGATGGATTGTCGGGGAGTTGTGTGATGGCCTGATCCAACAACGAAAGGGCATCACGCACGGAGCCATTTCCTGCTTTTGCAATCAGGTAAAGAGCTTCTTGTGAAAAATTTTTATTTTCTTTTTGACAAATACCGGCCAAATGATTGGCCAAAGTTTGCGTATCAATTCTTTTTAAATCAAAGCGTTGGCAACGGGACAAAATGGTTAGAGGAACTTTGCGAATTTCTGTTGTTGCAAAAATGAATTTAACGCGTTCCGGAGGTTCTTCCAAAGTTTTTAATAATGCATTGAAAGCCGCTTTGGATAGCATATGGACTTCATCAATGATATAAATTTTATATCGTGCTGAAACGGGATTGTATTTCGCTCCTTCAATGATTTCGCGCACATTATCTACGCCGGTATTGCTGGCTGCGTCGATTTCAATAACGTCGATGTGAGAATCGTTGGCAATATCGATACAGTGTTTACATTTACCACATGGATTTGGGGTCATTCCGCCTTTACCGTCTTCGCCAATACAATTGAGCCCTTTTGCAATAATACGAGCTGATGTCGTTTTCCCGACTCCGCGAATACCGGTTAGCATATATGCCTGAGCCAATCGATTTTGTTTGATAGCATTGGTGATAGTTTGCACAAGAGCTTCTTGCCCAATTAAATCATCGAAAATTTGGGGGCGATACTTGCGAGCTAAAACCTGAGAATGTGCAGACATAAGCTTTCCTTATCAACTTAGGCGGAAAGGCATGACCCGTGAAACAGAGGCTGGGCTGCTTTCTTCCGAACCTGACCCGCTGGCCAAAGGCCAACGTCCACGCCTTCCCACCCACTATTGTATGAAAATACCGTCAAAAAGTCAAGTAAAATTATTCTGACTTAATCGGACGATGGAATAGGTTCGCGATTTCTGCTTTAGGATCTTTGTTCTCGTAAATCACGTGATAAATTGCTTCACAAATAGGAACCTCCAATTTGTCACGCAAAGCATAAATGGCTTTTAAGGTGGGCACTCCTTCGGCCAATTTTTCAAACTTCTCACCTTTGGCAAAAGCTTCGCCGTAAGCACGGTTGTGGCTGTGCGGCGAGAAAAGAGTTGCCTCATAATCGCCCAAATGTGCTAAACCATAGGCCGTTTTTGTTTGACCGCCAAAGTATTCGATAAGACGACCGACTTCAACAGGGGCACGAGCCATTAAGGCGCCTTTTAAAGAGGACCAACCCATGCCATCTAATAGCCCAGCGGCAACACCAATAACGTTTTTTAAGGCAGCAGCAATTTCGTTGCCAATCAAATCAGCACCATAATAAGCACGGATTAAATCGCTATTCATGTATTGAGCGATGGCCAATTTGGCTTCTTCTATGGCCGAGCTGACAACAACGCAGCTTGGGATGCCTTTAAGGTAGTCTTGAGGATGTCCCGGACCGCCCAACACAGCAACTTGAACCGATGGTTCATTGATTTCTTCGGCAAAAATTTCGGTCATACGTTTGCTGGTTTCGGCCTCTAAACCTTTCATAGCCAACAAAAACTTTTTGTTTTTTAAATCGTAGCCGGCCATTTGTTTGCACAAACCACGGAACCCTTGGCAACCGATGGATACAATAATGAAATCATTTTGAAGGGTTTCGCCCATGTCTGTTGTATATGAAACATTTTCAGGCATTTGACAATAGCCATTATTGCCTGTTTTAATCAGTGATTCATAGGCCGGATCTCCGGGAACGCCTAAAAACAAAACTTGAGATTTTTTATAGGTTGCACAATACCAGCCCAAGAAACCGCCCCAACGGCCACAGCCGATTACAGATATTTTAGAAAAATCAGTCATACTGCCTCCTTTGTTATGCACAGCTTAGCACGATTTTATGCAAAAGACAAGTTTTATTTGAAAGATTTAAAGGCCAAGGCGACAAGTTCAGAGATGGAAATATTGAGGTTTTGCCTTTTTTTGCTAAAATATGCCAAATACTCGATGTTGCCACTATTCCCAGTGATAGGGGAAAAAGTCAGCCCCTGTAAATAAAGGCCTTTTTCATTGAAAATTTGAATGATATTTTTTAATAGTTCTTCGTGAATTTTTTTATTTTTAATGATGCCTTTGTATTTATCGGCTATTTCCTTGCCACATTCAAATTGGGGTTTAATCAGGCAAATTAAATCGGTTAAATGAGGTAGCTCCAAAAGCTTCGGAATCATTTTGGTGATGGAAATGAAGGAAACATCTGAAACGGCGATTTCGCATGCAATAATTTTATCTAAGTCAATAGATCTAAAGTCTGTTTTTTCATACAAATCAATCTTTTTATTATTGCGCAAAGAGGCAGCTAATTGATTTTGGCCGACGTCTACTGCAATAACTTTTTTTGCTTCGTGTTGCAAGGCGCAATCTGTAAAGCCTCCGGTTGATGAGCCAATGTCCAAAATAATTTTATTTTTTAAATTGATTTGAAATTGCTGGAGTGCTTTTTCCAATTTCAACCCGCCGCGGGAAACGTATGGCATGGGTGTTCCTTGTATGGATAAAGCAGATAAATCTTCGATTTGTTCGGATGGTTTTTGTGCGCATTTATTTTGGTAAAAGACAATGCCGTCCAAAATAGCCTGTTTTGCTTTTGTGCGGCTGTCAAACAAATGCGCTTCAACAAGGGCTTGATCTAATCTCATGT
>CAJOPC010000040.1 GCA_905236245.1 uncultured Alphaproteobacteria bacterium | reverse complement strand
TTGCAACACCGTTTTGGTTCGCAACTTCAGTCTTATTTAAATCAGTCATTTTTATTTTACCTTTCTTCTTTATAGTGACTATTTTTCGTTATTCCCAGAAGAAAGGGCGTTGCTTTTTGGCAGATTAGGATGTATAATACGTATGCCGAGTATGAAAGCAGAGCCCTTGGTTCTGGTTTAGGCGGGAAGATGAGGCGGGCATGCTTCATCTTCTCTTTTTGCCTTTTTACGTTACGGTTGACTTTTTACGAGCCATCCATCGTTTGAGCCAACTCTTGACGGGTGATTCCTTTTTACCCATCGCACTGGACAACACATTAATCAAATCCTTTAAGTTGACAAGCATGACCTTTTTATACAAGGCTTTATTCCAAGTATATTTAATCGTAAGCCAACCTTTGTTGAATTTGAGAGTGTACTTGTCTGTGTTGATCGCCCCGCCAGAGGACAGCATATTTTTTACACGTGGCAAATCAGAAATTGCACAAGTAAAAACCGCATGACTCTTTGAGGGATTGCTAGTTTCATAGCTTCGCACATGGGCAAGATATCCGTCTTTAACAACAAAATATTGCATTTTTTCCTTTCAGCCTTCACCTCTTTTGGCAAAAGCAGGCGGATTATATCAAATTTTTATGTAAATGTCAATACCATTTTTGATGTATTTATTTATAACAATTTTTTATCTTAATTGAGTGATGAAATTTATCTATTGACAAAAAATAAATTTGAGGTTATAATATACGTATTATAACCACAAAAAAAGGAGGAACAATGGACCTAAACACATTTATTGTCTCAGATGACATCAAAAAGAAATTGGATATTCAGGCTAAAAAGAAAGAAACAGTACAGGATAAAATTTTAAAAATCTTTACAGACGCAGCCAAAATTGGGAAAAAGGAGCTTTCCGTCAATGAGGTGACGGCTGCTTACTATAATCTTTACACATCTACAGGCAAAGAAAAAGTTAAAAATAAAAAAGTAATTACCATGTTTCTATATCTTTTAAAGGGCGGAAAAGACGATAATGGAAAGATAGAAAGTGTTGGTCGAGGGAAATTTAGACTTCGCAAGAAATAAGTTCCACTGGAAATGACCTTGGGTTGGTTGTGAATTTTTATATATAAAAGGCGGATTTTTAATCAAATTTAACTTCCTAATTGTCGGTTAGAAGGTCAGATTGCTTGGGAATTGGTTGTTGAAAAAGAAGCTGGAAAAGTGGCTATTTTAGGGCTATTTTTCACGTTTTTGGGTGCTTTTAAGATTTAAGAAAATGATTGCAAATTCCTGGGATTGACTTTTTTGCTTCCCAGACTGCCTACATTGATTTTAAAGGATTTTTTGGCCCAAGAGTTCGTAAATTTGCAAAAATGACTGTTTTTGGCAGTTGGACATTCGAACTCTTATAAGCACTTGGAAACAAAAGAAAAAGTCGCCTTTTCAGACGACTTGTGTTTAGTGGTCGGAGCGGCGGGATTTGAACCCACGACCACTTGCCCCCCAGACAAGTGCGCTACCAGGCTGCGCTACGCTCCGATAGTCATATTTATACTCGTTTTTTCGATAAAATGCAAGCATTTTTTAACCTATTTCCTATCGGTAATTGCTTTTTGGTAAAAAATAGTATACGATGTTTTATACATAAAATTGGAGGTCAAAATGAAAAAGTTAATTTATGTATTTATATTGATATTCTCTTCTCATGTGGTATTTGCTAAAAGCAATGTTGAGGGTTTTTGGACCACAATTGATGATGAAACAAATGAGGCCAAAAGTATTGTCCAAATATATGAATATCAAGGAAAATATTTCGGTCGTATTGTCGAACTTTTGAAAAATAAAGAAGCTGTTGCTGCCCTGCCCGCTTCACCCAAGATTGAAGGGCTGGATATAATTTGGGATTTGGAGAAAGATGATAATAAATACAAAGGTGGCGAAATTTTGGATCCCAAAAAAGGAAAGGTTTACGGATGTGAATTATGGCGCGATGGTGATAATTTGATTGTGCGTGGAAAGATTGCTTTTTTAGGTCGCAATCAAACTTGGTTGCCGGCAAAGGATTTTAAAGGTAATTCCGAAGCCTTGGTTCCGCAAAAACCAAAGCTTAAATAAAATTTAAATAGCAAAAAGGCCCTGTGTTTTGTCAGGGCCTTTCTTATTGCTGATTAATATTTCCCTTCAAACGCATCCAAATAGATCTTTTTGATGTCTGATATTAAAGGATATACAGGATTTGCTCCTGTGCATTGATCATCAAAGGCCAATCGTGATAACTCGTCCAGATTTTTCATAAATGTCTTTTTATCAATGCCATATTCCTTGATGGATTTAGGAATATCGATTGCTTTTTTGAGCTCAGCAACCTTTTGAATCAACAATTCAACTCGTTCATCGTCGGTTGATTTTTTATTTCCTAAATAAAGAACATGCGCAATTTGTGCATATCGCTTCTTTGCTTCGGGCGCTTTGTATTGTGGAAAGATTGCCTGTTTTTTCGGACAATCCGTTGAATTGTAACGAATAATCTGACAAATCAAAAGAGCATTGGCGATGCCATGTGGAATATGATACATGGCCCCTAATTTGTGTGCCATAGAGTGACATAAGCCTAAGAATGAATTTGCAAAAGCCATGCCTGCCATAGTTGCAGCATAATGCATCTTTTCACGCGCTATGGGATCTTTGGCTCCTTCTTTGTAAGCCCTTGGCAAATAACGGAAAATTTGTTTAATAGCCTCTAAGGCAGAAGAGTTTGTAAAGTTTGTTGCCATGACGGAAACATATGCTTCCAGTCCGTGCACAAGTGCATCAATGCCTCCGGCGGCGGTCAAACCTTTTGGCATGTTGTCCACAAAATTTGGATCCACAATAGCCATATTTGGTGTTAAAGCATAATCTGCAAGCGCATATTTTGTGTTTGCTTTTTCATCTGTAATAATTGAAAACGGGGTCACTTCGGATCCTGTCCCGGAGGTTGTCGGGATACATACTAATTTTGCTTTTTCGCCCAACTCAGGAATTTGGCAGATTCGTTTTCTGATATCCATAAACCGCATAGAAATATCGGCAAAATCAATTTCCGGATGTTCGTACATAAGCCAGATAATTTTGGCCACATCCATGGGGGAGCCTCCACCCAACGCGATGATTAAATCTGGTTTATAGGAGTTTACCATTTGTAGTGCTTGTTCTACATTGGATAGTGTTGGATCCGGTTTTACATCAAAGAAGATTTGATAATCTGTTCCCATTTCTTCTAAAGTGTCGGTAATTGTTCGTGTAGCACCAGAGTCAAATAAAAATCTGTCTGTCACAATAAAGGCCCGTTTCTTGCCGGTATATTCACGAAGCGCCAAATCAGTTGAACCGCGTTTAAAATAAATTTTTGGCGGAACTTTATACCATAACATATTTTCTCTCCTTATCGCTACTGTTTTATAATTGACTAAATGTTTGACGCCTACATTTTCGCTGATAGAATTACCGCCCCAAGAGCCACAGCCCAATGTGAGAGAGGGTTCTAATCTGAAATTGTATAAATCCCCGATGCCTCCTTGAGAGGTCGGAGAATTGATTAAGATTCTGCCCGTTGGCATCTTGTTTGCATATGAATCAATGCGCGCTTGATTTTGTTCATCTGTGAAAAGAGCTGCTGTATGCCCTAATCCGCCAAGATGAACAAGTGCTTGTGCTATTTCAACTGCTTTGTCAAAATTTGTGGCTTTATACATTGTCAAAATAGGTGATAATTTTTCATGTGCATATGGATTGGATGCAGCATAGGAAGTTTGTTCCGCTATCAAAATCTTTGTGTTTTCAGGCACTTTAATTTTGGCTAATTTAGCAATATGTGTGGCCGATTGTCCCACAATAACGGGATTGACGCCTTTATCTGTTAAAATGATTTTACCTAATTTGGCTATTTCCACTGGTTTTAAAAAATAGGCACCACGATAGGCGAATTCTTTTTTTACCATTTCATAAATGTCTTTGATAACAATAACAGATTGCTCTGAAGCACAAATCATACCATTGTCAAAAGTTTTAGACAGTAAAATGGAAGAAACTGCTTGAATAATATCTGCCGTTTCATCAATGATGGCAGGTGTATTCCCCGGCCCTACTCCAAGCGCGGGTTTTCCACTAGAATAAGCGGCTTTTACCATGCCGGGGCCACCGGTTGCCAGAATGCCGTGAATTTTATCATGCGTCATCAGGGCTTGACTTAGCTCAACAGAAGGTTCATCAATCCAACCGATAATGTCCTTTGGGGCGCCTGCTTTTACTGCCGCATCTAATACTACTTTCGCCGCGGCAATGGTGCTATTTTTTGCTCGTGGATGTGGCGAAAAAATGATAGCATTGCGAGTTTTTAGGCATATTAGAGCTTTGAAAATAGCAGTAGCGGTCGGATTCGTCGTTGGAACAATGCCGGCCAATATCCCAAGTGGCGCAGCAAAAATCTTAATGCCGTTGATTTTATCCTCTTTGATTAAACCACAGGTTTTGACATTTTTGTATTTGTTATAAATATATTCTGAGGCAAAATGGTTTTTGATAATCTTATCTTCCACAACTCCCATGTCTGTTTCTTGGACGGCCAATTCAGCTAAGTCTATACGTGCCTTTGCCGCGGCTACAGCTGCGGCTTGAAAAATGGCATCTGCTTTTTCTTCCGAAAACTGTGCATATTCAGACTGTGCCTTTGCCACCCGGTCAACAAGTTTGTCTAGATCTTTGATAGAAGTTACACCCTTTGACATAATCTCCCCTCTTTCGATAGATATATTAGAGAGATTTTTTCCGAAAAGCAACATATTTTAGATGTTGTATTAAATAAAATCTCATTACAACATAAATATATTCAAATAAAGAGCAAAGAGCCCCCACAAAAATGTTGGGATTAATAACCAGCCGGCTTTTTTGTTGACCTTGGTAAAGTCTAGTATGTTTGCGGCCAGTGCAAACAAAAATAGAATTAAAACACCCAATGCAATGCCTGAACTTTTTAAATAAAAGAAACAAAAACTCCATACCATATTGATACCAAGTTGAGCAATAAAAAATCTAAAAGGTGCTTTGCCCCATACCATTGTGCCGGCAATTGCTTGTAATAAAAGCAAAATTCCCCAGACAACGGAAAAAGCCCATCGAGGCGGATTTAGGTTGGAATGTTCCAAATTATTATACCAAAGTGTTGTTTCCGGGGTCATATAGGATACAGCAATCCCACTCACAATATTTACTACAACAAGTAAAAAGATAAATCGCCAAACTTTCTGAAATAAATTTTTTTGCATTTTCTCCTCCTTTTTGCTAGAATCTATATAGATATTTCTATTTGAAAACACAAGCAATGAAGAAGTTTTTAGATTTAATTTTAAATTTTTTAATTCCGCCTGTCTGCCCTATTTGTTTGGAACGTGTAGAGGTTGTTCATACTTTGTGTCCTAAATGTTTTTCAAAATTGAAGTTTATTACACATCCTTGTTGTGAAATTTGTGGCTATCCTTTTGAATTTGATTTGGATGGCGAACATGTTTGCGGAAGATGTTTGAAGGATCCTCCTGCTTACCATCATGCTCGGGCACTGTTTGTTTACAATGATGCCTCCAAAAGTTTGATTCTCCCTTTTAAACATGGAGATCGTATGGAGCTCGCACAGTTGTTTGTAAAGTTATTGGCTCAAAATTATGCGGATATCATTAAGGAAAATGATGTAATTATCCCGGTTCCTTTGCATATTCGTCGTCTTGTTAAAAGAAAATATAATCAATCGGCGTTGATTGCTCAACCCTTAGCCCGAAAATTCAAAAAGATATATTTGCCAACGACTTTAAAGCGTGTTCGAGCAACACCAAGCCAGGGGCATTTGACTGCTCTAGAGCGTAAGAAAAATGTTGCCAATGCCTTTATGGTTAAATATCCGGCTAAAATTAAAGGCAAAAATGTTTTGCTTGTTGATGATGTTATGACTACAGGAGCAACCGTCAACGAATGCGCCAAAGTTTTATTAAAGGCCGGCGCCAAACAAGTTGATGTATTAACAATTTGTCGGTTGGCAAATATTTAATCAGAATCTGTGTCTGATTTGGTTAAATGGGCGGCTTCTTCAGCATCGTCTGGAGCCTCATTGGTGTGCACTACATATGTGCCCTTGAGCCAACGCCCTAGATCTATATCTGCACATTTTTTTGAACAAAAAGGTTGATACTCCAACACGGCTTGTTTGCCACAAATAGGACATTTTTTATTCAAAATGGGTGTTGTCATTAATCCCTCGGAGCTTGAGTGCGTTCACGGCGCTCGCGACGTTCTTGTGCCTCTATGCATAGGGTTGCCGTAGGCCTTGCTTCCAAGCGTAAAATCCCGATGGGATCCCCTGTTTCCAAACAATAACCATAGGTTCCGTTGTCGATCCGATCCAATGCCGCATTTATTTTTTCGATAAGCTTGCGGTCGCGGTCACGTGCCTTCATAGCTAAGGCTTGTTCAATTTCCTTAGTAGCGCGATCATTGATATCAGATTCCTGCAAATCACTTTCTTGGAGGTCTGTTAAAGCTCTGGCCATGCCACGCAACAAATTCCGACGCCAATCAATCAATTTTTGTTTAAAATATTCCAATTGACGTTCACACATATATTCTTCTTTTTCTGAAGGACGATAGTTTTTTGGTAATTTGACGGTCATAAGAACCTCCTTTCAGTCAGTTCTTATTTAATACCCGAAATTTTCGGTAAAGTCAAGATTTATTTTTCTATCTTTGAAAAAGTGAGCGGCGCCATTGATGGCTTGCGATTAAACGAAGTGTCGCGGGATTATCATTTTTAGCAATTTGATTGCGGTGTGTATAACCACATCCCGTGCATTTATAAAGAATATACTTTTTGCGGTTTTGATATTCCAGGCCAACAGGTTCCATCACAGCATGGCAATCCGATGCTCTATCTCCTGGATAAATATCATCATGTGTGCTGGCACAACAATTATCACAATGGTCAGTATAACCATTGCCCTGTACTTTTTTTCCACAAACAGCACAGGTAAAGTGTTCGATATTTTTTGAAAATCTAGGTCTTTCTAACATGGAACTTATTGTATCACTCAACTGAAAAAATGTCAAGTTTTTTTAATTTCTTGGAAAGCTACAACGCTCCATGGTGGCATTTTTAAAGTGTTTTCTTTAAAATTAATTTGTTCCGTTGCAATAGCGACTTTCCATTTCTTTCCATTAGATGGAGTTGGTAATTTCCAATCGATTTTTTCATGGTAGGCGTTAAAAATAAAGAATAAATTTCCTTCTTTATTAATGATACGGCAAGAAATTGCCCGCACAAAATATTGCCAATCTTTGGAACGCATAATTTCACCATTTGGTTTAAACCACTGACATTGTCGTGCATCCCAAAAAGCATCTTGGTGCAACGCAGAATTTTCGTGCCTAAATTTGTTCAATTTTTGAACCAGTTTTAACATTTCTTTTCCATTTGTTGTAATGTCTATCCAATTGGTCCAAGATAATGTATTGTCCTGTGCATATAGATTGTTATTTCCACTGTTTGATTGTAAGATTTCGTCGCCGGATCGCAGCATGGGTGTGCCAGATGATAATAACAAAGTTGTCATTAGCCCTTTTGCTCTTGAAAACCGATTCTTTTGTATTTTAGGATTGTTCGTGGGGCCCTCTTCTCCTCCATTCCATGAGCAATTTTCATCTCGACCATCTCGATTATTTTCTTGATTGGCTTCATTATGTTTGCAATTGTAGCTGACCAAATCAGCCAGGGAAAAACCATCATGGGCTGTCACAAAATTAACGGATTCCCATGTTTTGCGTCCATCTTTATTGTATAGGTCCGCCGAACCTGATAAACGCTTTGCAAAATCTGCAGCCTGATTCATGTCGCCACGCCAAAAACGGCGCACAGTATCACGGTATTTGTCATTCCATTCGGCCCAACCTGGTCGGAAAGTTGATACTTGATATCCTCCATTTCCTAGATCCCAAGGTTCTGCAATCAGTTTAAGTCGTTGTAATGTTGGATCTTGTTGGACAGTGGATAAAAAGTCGCTATTCCTTGTAAAGGTATTTTCATCATCACGAGCCAGAGTGGTTGCCAGATCAAATCTAAAACCATCTATTTGCATGTTGTCGGCCCAATAACGTAAAGAATCCATAACGAGTTGCAAGACACGGGGATGTTCCAAATTAAAACTGGCGCCACAACCGGTTGTATCTTCATAATAGCGAGGGTTCTCTTTTTTTAGCCGATAATAAACGCTGTTGTCAATGCCTCGATAGCATAGAGTTGGCCCCATTTGATTGCCTTCTGCTGTATGGTTATAAACAACATCCAAAATAACCTCTATCCCGGCCTCATGCAAAGTGCGGACAGCCCATTTGATCTCGGAGGTTGAACCCGTTTCTAGGTAAGTTGTTTGAGGCGCCATAAATAAAATCGGATCATATCCCCAATAATTAGTTAGCCCCTTTTGTTTTAATGACCCTTCTGTCACATAACAAGCTACAGGCAATAACTCCACAGAGGTAATGCCTAATGATTTTAAATATTGAATGACCTTTTTAGTTGTCAGACCAGCAAAGGTTCCGCGAATGCCCTTCTCTACTTCTGGATGTAATAAAGTGAAGCCACGCACATGGGTTTCATAAACAATTTCTTCACTCCATGGAATTTTGGGTTTTTGCACATTTTGCCAATCAAAATAATTATCATCCACGACAATGCATTTAGGCATCATAGCTGCACTGTCTGTCTTTGAAAAGCTTAAATCTAATTCCTCCGATTCCGGTTCATAGCCCAATTGCACATTATGTGCTTCTAATGGAGCGGTTAGTTTCTTTGCATAAGGATCTAACACTAGCTTATTGGGATTAAATCTCATGCCTCGTTCTGGATCATATGGGCCGTAGACGCGATAAGCATAACGTTGGCCCCATTTTAAACCCTTTATATAGCCATGGAATACTTCATCTGTATAATCAGGTAAATCAATTCGTACCTCATTATTGCCATCATGATCAAAAAGGCAAAGTTGGACACGGGTTGCATGTTGTGAAAAGAGTGCAAAGTTGACGCCATCCTTGTCGATTGTAGCTCCTAAAGGATATGGCAATCCAGGCAACACTTCATACTTCATTTTTTTCCCCCTTTGAATAGAATAGTACAAAAAATAAAAAAAGGAAAGAAAATATTTTAGTTTAGTTAAAATAAATTCTATTGATTAAATAACGTATCCGGAAAAATTGTTTCGATCTCACGGATTAAACGCTTTTGAGTATTCTTTTGTGTAAAAAGATGTGGAATTATTTCTTGACAAATAGTATGTTTAAAACGAGTAAATAGTCGTTCTTTTTTCGCCAAACTCAATCCGGCTTTTGTTTTGAGACCATAATACCAACATAATTGACCAAGTAGCATATTTAGAAAAGTCTTTTCTTTAACTTTTTTTGCGTCTACCTGTGTATGATTTTGAACTGCTTTTTTAATTTCCAGATCAATTTTTTCCCCTATTTTGTTTGCATGAACACTCCATAGAAGATGATTGAGCCATATTCCTGCGTGATTTGTTTCATGTCTAATATTTGCAAGCATGTCTGCATCACGTACATAGTTCAAAATTGGGCGTATCCGAGGAGGATCTTTTTCAGATGGCAGTTTATTATGGTAAAGAGTTGTCATTTGTTCAATTTCCATCCGAGGAAAGTATTTTTTAATTAATTCTGCTCCAATTTCAGCATGATCTATTTTTTGAAGTTTGCCATTTTTAAATTCATAGCATCGACCAATATCATGCAACATAGCTGCATCTAAAATATGTTTTTGTGTTTTTGCGGGTAAATTCGGTTTTGTTAACTTGATTAAGCTTTGTGCAGTATGCACCACATCAAATGTATGTATCAGCTTATATACATTATAGCTTATTTCTACTTCGGATGAGCAATTGTAGATCTTATTTAAATATTCCCGCGCCAAAACACGAGAGGTTTTGTTATCAAGATCAATTTTCATCGGCTTCCTTTTCCTTGAAACATACAACAGCTAATGGTGGTAAAACCACGCGCAAAGCACATTTTTTGAAATTCCAACCAGGTTCTTCCGTCTGGATATTTCCGATGTTTTTGGTATCGCTTCCGCCATAACAGGCTAAATCAGAATTAAAGACTTCTTGATAATTACCTTCCTCATCTACGCCTATACGATAATTATAGCGAGGAACAGGTGTAAAGTTGCAAGCGATAATTAGATTATTGCCTTTATCGTCTTTACGAATAAATGTTAAACACGAATTTTCTCCGTCTGAGCCGTCTATCCATTCAAAACCGGCAGCTTCCGTGTCTAATGCAAACAACGGCGGCTGTTCCTTATAAAAAGAATTTAATTGTTTTACAAGCAGTTGTGCGCCTTTATGAAAGTTATACTTTAACAAATCCCACTGAAGCTCAGATTGGTAATTCCACTCATTAGTTGCGCCAAATTCATTCCCCATGAACAGCAATTTTTTGCCTGGACTCGTGAACATATAAGTATAATATGCGCGTAAATTTGCAAATCTTTGCCACTCATCCCCTGGCATGCGGGTTAAAATCGTTCCTTTGCCGTGGACCACCTCATCATGAGAAAGTGGCAACACGAAGTTTTCTGTAAAGGCATACAAGAATCCAAAAGTCAATTCGTTATGATGATATTTGCGGTTGATGGGGTCTTCCTTCATATAATTCAAGGTATCATGCATCCAACCCATGTTCCATTTGTATCCGAAACCAAGGCCTCCCAAATATGTCGGACGTGACACCATTGGCCATGCGGTAGATTCTTCTGCAAAGGTCGTAGCGCCATTGTTTTCTGCAAATACAAGCTCATTTAAACGTTTTAAAAATGCTATGGCCTCTAAATTCTCTCGACCACCGTATTTATTGGGAATCCACTCGCCATCCTTGCGGGAATAGTCTAGATAAAGCATGCTTGCTACCGCATCCACTCGCAAACCGTCTATGTGATATTCACGAATCCAAAATAACGCATTAGCCAACAAGAAATTGGATACTTCGTTGCGGCCATAATTATAAATTTTGGTTCCCCAATCTTTGTGTTCTCCCAATCGCGGATCGGCATGCTCATAAAGTGCTGTCCCGTCAAAGTTTGCCAAACCGAAGGCGTCTTTTGGGAAATGGGCTGGCACCCAATCCATGATTACACCGATTCCAGCTTGATGCAATTGATCGATCAAATAACGGAAATCACCCGGTGTGCCATAACGGCTTGTTGGTGCATAAAGTCCTGTTTCTTGATAACCCCAACTACCATCAAACGGGTATTCCGCCACGGGCAACAATTCCACATGAGTAAAGCCCATTTCTTTGGCGTATTTAGGTAGTTCTTCGGCCATTTCCAAATAAGTCAACCAACGCCCATCTTTGCGTTTCCATGAACCTAAGTGTACTTCATAAATGGAAATTGGCGCACTACGATCGTTTTTTTCTTTGCGCGATTTTAACCACTCTTCATCATGCCAAGTATAATTATTGATATCATAAACCAAGCTTCCGGCTTTTGGTCGCACCTCCTGCACAAACGCAAACGGATCCGCTTTTAACGGCAACAAGCGCCCTTGTTTATCCGTCAGCTCGTATTTATAAATATCCCATTCAGTTAAGTTTGGAATAAAGATTTCCCAAATACCGCTGGAACCTCTAGGGCGCATCATATGGCGACGTCCGTCCCAGTTATTAAAACTGCCCACCACACTTACACGTGTGGCGTTTGGGGCCCAAACAGCAAATGAAACGCCTGGCACATCTTGGTGTGTGATCAAGTGTGCGCCTAGTTTTTTATAGATTTCCAGGTGGTTTCCTTCATTGTAAAGGTATAAATCTTGTTCGCCCAGGACAGGCAAAAAGCTATAAGGATCGGCGGTTTCTTGCACGCTATCATCCCACCAAGTGACTTTTAAGAGATAAGGCGTATATTCTTTGGCATCCGGCAAGTTGAGTTCAAAATAATCCGTTTCGCCTTGGCGCACCATTTGGGCAATCACCTGCCCTGTCGATGTCTCAGCTATGACAGACTTTGCGCCGGGTTGAATTGTTCGGATAATCCAACCTTTATTGGTTTGGTGTTGCCCTAGAAAGGCAAACGGATCGCCTTGAAATCGGCCGGATATCATATCTAAAGCAATGTTATCTACCATAAATCTCCCCTCGCATGGTAAAAGAGATAGCATAGTTTATAAAAAACTGCAAGGAAATTTTTGAAGATAAGAAAATTTTAATAAAGACTTGCACATTGTAAAAAAGTTTTGTAAAATAAAGTTGCAAACGGTGATTCCGTTTGTGGGGTATGAAAGCCTCTCACAAGTTGCTGTAATTCAGCGTAAAACTGCCTTTTAGTCGTTAGACTGGAAGGCAGCTAATAAGGCCCAAGGGCTCAATAACTGCACATTACTTGTGAATGCTTTCAACTTCCAGTCGCCTCTCATCAAGGCGAATTTTTTTGAAAGGATTCTCCATGAAAAAAGTATTCTTGTTCGGAACAGCGATTTTGATGGCAACAAGTGTGTTGGCTTTTGGTGGCGGTGGAAAAAGCCGTAAATCGTCTGTTTATCGTGGAACAGGAGTCGATTCTATTGATGTGCATATCAATGGTAAGAATGGGGATTCATGTCCTGCTGAAAAAAAGTGTGGTGATGGTTGTTGTCAAGCTGATAATGTCTGTAAGCAAGATGCCGAAACTGGTGAATTTCAATGTTGTAATGACAGATTGTGTTGCTCTGTAGGCCAGACTGCATATTGCCCAATTTCACCAGGCTGCTTTGGCCCATCGCCTAAATGTTGCGATGGAACGGTTTATGTTCAACGTCAGGTGGAAGGATCGACACAGTCAACGCTTGATTGTTGTGCCACTCCAGGAGTGGTATTTCATACAATGGAAAAAGAGGGAGAGTATACTCAAGGATGTTGTACAAGTGATTTGAAATTAGCAAAAGATAAAGATCAGAATGGGAATGAATATTATATTTGCGGAAATTGTGTTAGTAATGCGGATTGTAAAGAAAATGAATATTGTAAATTAACTGGTGAAATCGCTCGTCCTTCTTATGGTATTTGTTCTGAAATAGGAAGTTATACAGATTCAAGTGAACAGGATACAGTTACAGGCATTTTAGGTATTGTCCGTGTTAGTAATACTAATATGACTTGGTGGTCTGCTGACAATTGGTGTAAAGCTCAAGGTATGAATTTAATTGATACAACTGAATTTGAATGTTATGAGAGCGGTACCAATCAGCTCGTTACAGAAGGAGATCCTGAGAGAATTGCTTGTTGTGCTGGTAATAATGTTGAATGTTTTTCAACAAGTAATTGGTATAATGGAGATACAAGGGCTCAATACAGTCATGTGTTAAATGCTTTAAGAGAAGTTTTTGGTACGAAATATTTGTGGGTATCTTCGCATAAGTTGACTCAGAGGGCTTGTATGGCATCTTATGTACGCCTTGAATATGGCTGTGTGGATGCCGTTGAGTGTAATTATGAGCCGGGCAACTGGGTTTACGCATTATGTCGGTAATTTATTATCAAAACGTTTTTTTAAAAAAAAGTTACACTTCACTAAAATGTAGAATTTTAACCAAATAATTTGGTGATTTCTTCGTCTAAGGCTTTTTCAATTAGAGCCGGCAACTGTTCCTTTAACCAATCTTTTAGGATCGGTTGTAGTTCGGCCTTTACAAGGGCTTGATAATCCGCTGGAGATTGTTTTTGTTTTTGCTCAGCTAATTTTTGTAATGCTAGCTTCATCTTTTCATGTATATCTTGCGCCTGAGCATCCGAAACACGCATGGCTGGTGTCAGAACAAAAATATCCTCGATATCTGTATCCAAAGGCTCGCCTTCTGGCTTTACATCATCAGAAAGCATTTGGCGGATAGAGGCCAAAACTTCATTCATTGACATTTCTTCTGGTGTGTCCGTCATTTTGCCTCCTTAAATATCATAGCCTAGCCATTTATTTTTGACTTGTTCGTAATACTCTTTCGGATCATAAGGCGTAACGGATAACCCTAAATTCGCTGGAGTCAACTGTCCGATAGCCGCTAATAGTGCATATCCAGAAACAATGGCGTCACGATGTGTGCGAACCAAAGAAACTTGGCTGTTTAAATGTTCTTGTTCTGCATCCAAAACATCTAAAACTGTACGGGAGCCTACTTTGGCCTCGCGAATAACGCCATCCAAAGCCATCTTAGTCGCCTTGATTTGGGCTTTAATGGAATCTAATTGTGCTTGGCTAGATGTGTAGGATTCCCAAGCGGAAATCACATCAGAACGCACATCTTGCACTGTTTTGTCCCACAAAATCTTAGCTTTGTTTTCATTTTGACGAGCCTGGCGCACTGTGGCATAGTCAACACCTGCGGAATAGATCGGAACGACTAAATTAGCTTTAACTTGCCAATATTCGCCCTCGTCGACGGTTACCTGCTCGTGTTGGCGACCTGCGGCGGCGGATACATCAACCTGAGGCAACAAATCTCCTTTTTTAGATTTTACATTATAACTAGCCGCATCCTTTGTATACTTTGCAGCCCGAATTTTGGGGTTGTGCTCCATAGCATATTCCATAGCTGCATCTAAGGTGATGGGCAATTTATGGTTAAATTCTGTGATGTCCTCTAAATCGTCTGGCGGTAATCCCACTACACTAAAGAAGTCTGCTTGCGAAACCTTAAGATTGCCTTCCGCGGCAATTCTGGCGGCAGTCGCACCTTCCACTCTTGCTTCGGATTGAGCAACATCTGTTCTTGTCAAATCTCCGACCTTAAAGCGTTGACGATAAGATTTTAAATGTTGTTTTAAAACGTTTTCATTATTTTTACGCAAATCCAATACGGCGGTGTCCCGAATAACATCCATATAAGCGGCAATGGCTTCTAAGAGGACGGCCTGTTCGGTGTTTTTCAGCCCATGGCGACCGGCACGAGATTGACTTTTGGCGGCGTTCACAGCTTGGACGGTTGAAAAGCCGGAAAAAATCGGCTGTTTCATTTGAACGCCTATTTCATCTGGATTAGAATAAGCTTCTGATTTAGATGTGCTGTTATTATATTGATTTCTATTGTAGCTTCTGCCAACAGATCCAACGCCCGCAATTGTTGGACGGAAGCCAGATTTTGCAACGGAAACACCTTCATCTGTGGCACGTTGCCCTGCTCTTTCGGCATTGATGCTCCAGCTGTTTTCATAGGTGTAATCTAACACTTCATTTAATGTTTTTGCTTGAAGCGTGCAAGACAAAGACATAACTGATAGAAGTAAAATCTTTTTCAACATCTACATCCCCTTCTTATAAATCCTATTTTCATTTTACAAGATAAAAAACATTTTGCAAGCCTTTTTTAAAAAAATCTACATTTATTGTTTTTTTTCTTGACTATTGTAAAAAAATCGTGTAAAAATATTCCTGTCTTGCGTGGGGCCGGTTGGCAGAATGGCTTATGCAGAGGACTGCAAATCCTTTGATGTCGGTTCGATTCCGGCACCGGCCTCCAAGATAGACTATGTTACGAAAAAAAGTGCTTGCATTTTGTTCTTTTTTGCGGTAACATAAAAGCCACTGTTCCAGCGTAGCTCAGTGGTAGAGCAATCGGCTGTTAACCGATTGGTCGTAGGTTCGAGCCCTACCGCTGGAGCCAATAA
>CAJOPC010000039.1 GCA_905236245.1 uncultured Alphaproteobacteria bacterium | reverse complement strand
TTCTCGAGAGACAAAGAAAACTTTACAATGTTTTTGACGTCACTCCACCTCAGTGAGCCTCGTTATGTGTTTGCGGGAATCCAGGATGTAAACGCCGGGATGGAAACTTTTTTCGGTGTTTTGAGAAGGACGGACTTGTTGCACAACTGGTACAATTCCGCGGAAGTGTTTGAGAAGACGATAAAGGAATACACTGAATCCTTCAGTCTCAAACGCCCGAGCCAGAAACTGTAGACACAAGGTTAAATCGAACAGTGCTGTTGGAGGACACAGGAAAGGCTTTAATCAGGAAAAAAAAGAACCTGAGATGTGCCCCAAGAGGTCATGTCTCAATGCTCATTTTTTTCCACTTCTTCCATTTCCCCCAGCCCCAAATCATAAAGTCTATCTTTTTGCATGGAGAGATACCCCTGTCATCTGGAAAAAGATTGTTGAAGAAGTTTTCCAATCTATTAAAGCCATTTTGTATAAAATCATTTTGAATGTTGCTCCATAACTGAAAATCATGTTTCTCTCCTTTTCTTCCACAAAAATTGCAAACATGCGAGTCAATTATGATGCCGTCTTTGGGATTAGCCGTATGGAATAGTTTAGTCGCAAGAGATAACTCATTCCTTCCTGTTATTTTACGGATTACATTATAAAAATCTTCTTTGGATTCCCCTGTATTATTTAGAAAGTATTTAAAACACTTTTCTCGTTTTTCATGAGACAATCCTTGTATGCTGTAAAAATCATAAAACAAATAACGAAGCAAATCGTCATTGTTACGTTGAGAGTAAAGTTGCATTATGTTTTTATAGGATGAAAGTCCCGGCTCAATAAAATAAAAGATAGTATTTTGGTTTTGGGCAATCTCTTGAATTCTTTGTTCAATACACATTTTTTGTGTCCTTTCCCTGCTGTCCGAAAAACGCAGTTGTTTTTGGTTAAAAGATTGTTTGTTGAAAATTAGGAATCCCCAGATGCGATTCTCCTTGCGTTCAACACCTCGCTGAAACTCTAATTTCAAGTATATTATACCGCATTGGATGGAAAAATGCAAGAGGGGAATGGCGGAAAGTCAAAAAAAAGTCATTTTTTGGGGGGGGATGGGGCCCAATTAGACTGCCATTTAAGATCCTATCTGTTATTCTTAATCATCCATGAACAGGAACCTTGATAACAGAGGGAATGCCAAGCGGAGATTTCGTTATTACTGTTACAGGCTCATCTGCTACAGGATAGTCAACTCTATCATTAAACTTAGGCTTCATTTTCCATATAAGGATCTTTTCAGCCAGTTCACGATTATCGTGATTGGGTACTAACGCTACAAAATACATAAGTTTTTCTTTGTTGAGGACGGCTTCGAATATACATTTAGGAAGTTTTTCGTGGTTGCCGTTCAAGCGCTCATTTATATTATTTGCTTCACCGATATAAAGCAGCTCTGAAAAACTCCATCCATCATTTTCCTGTTTCCCTCGGCATATAGCATATATTCCGGACTTTTCAGGAGTTTGATTGGCATCCACGAAGAATTTGTTTCCAAAATTGACTTCAATAACACGATTTTCGTTTTGTGTGCTCATACTCACCTCTGTTGAGTTTGTTGTTGTAATAGTTTGTTGTTGATAATAGCCCTTGACCAGATATCAAGTCTGAGTCTGAAAAATGTATGAAACCTCCTTTCGTAGATAAGATAGAATACCTGATCTTTTCTGTTTGACGACACCATTATGAGTTCAATGCATTGTTATAATATGTTTCCGGCTATATTATACCGCATTGGGTGGAAAAATGCAAGAGGGGAATGGCGAAAAGTCATAAAATAGTCTGATTTCGGGTTGAAGATGAAACGAGAGCAAAGCAACACGAGGTCATGTTATCTTCAAGATTTGCTTGGTTAGGGAGGGAGAACTTTATTGCTACAACAAATAAATTTTTCATACTCTTCAATAATATGTCTCTTCAATTCGTCTTCTGGCGGGATCTCTGACTCCACCCATTCAGGATATGCCGCTTGACCAGACAGCAAAAGAAGAATAGTATTTCGGAAATTAGGATCTTGCTTTTGCGATGCTGTTAAAAAATCAAAAAAAGGCGAGTCTTGGTCATATGAAATATAAGGATGGAAAAAAAATAAATTCCCCTTGCTATGTCTTTCGTCTAAAAGATAGTAATCAGAGCCTTGTATAAACCGTTTTTTGTTATGTTTGCATTGATGCTTAGAATCCAAAAAACAAGAAAAAGCATTTGTCGTTATTTTTGATGTCTCAAAAAGCGAGTAATCGCATAAACATATCTTCTGCAAATCAATTTCGGCTCCGCATTCTTGACAGAAATAGAACTCTTTGCTAAAAGAGATTGACAATACACAAAAAATAACAAACAAAACAAAAATAAGAGACAATGCTTTATTACTCATTTTCCGTTCCTCTTTGGTTGTACAACAAAAAACTCACTTTCAATCATATACGCATATGTATCTGGATTAATTAAAAGATCTTCTGGCATCAGACTAACCTCCTTTGAATTTGTTTTCGTATCCAAGTACTTCGGGTCAGAAAATGGAGACTTTTGATCGTAATATCCCATATCTTTAGCACCAGCATACATATGGAATAATTCATGAATAATCGTTGCTGCTAATTCCATTTGCGAATCAAATGCACGAACTCCTAAATTAATGGTTTTTTTGCCCCAAAAAGTGCCAAAGATTGGCAAAGGTATACCTGTTACACATCCTTGCCTTTCTTCATCGGGTACGCAATTAATCTTAAATTTCCCTTGTTTAAAACCAGCAATAACTTGGCCTATTTTATTATAAATGAGCCTTCTAAACGGATCTACCGCCTTATCATCGTTGATTTCGTATTTAAACCATTTCTTAACTAAGTCTCCCCTTTTTACATCGCCATTTTTGGTAGTAGAAATTGTGCTATCTGAATTTTCCATATAATCTAGGGCGATCTGAGCATTTGTTAGAGCGTCTAAAATTGCATCATACACTTTACATAGCATGTCCTTCTTCCATTCCTCACAACTATCATCTATAGTAAAACCTCTCCCCCATCTATCCCATGTATTCACTGCATTATTCCCGCAGAATGCGTACAGGTTCCATCCGCCCATTTCTCCGATCGGGTCTTTTGTGAGCCATTTTCCGATAGCGGGGAAGTAGTATCTGAAGTTGTAGTAGATGAATCCGAGGTCAGCGTCGAACTGTTCTGAGGAGAATTGGAGAGGGTTGTTTGCGGCGATGGTACTGGATTCGGAGAGTTTTTGTCCGAATGGTCCGTAGAGGTAAGTTGCGACACGAGTCTTGGACGGGTTAAAAAGTCCGAGGACGTTCTTATTGGCGTCGACGAGGTATCCGTAGACCGTGCTGTTGTAGGACATGATGAGCGGGACGTCGAGGCCGAAGGGCTGCCAGAGGAAGGAA
>CAJOPC010000038.1 GCA_905236245.1 uncultured Alphaproteobacteria bacterium | reverse complement strand
TTACATCCGCGCCCCACATTTCCCCAACCTATAATTGCTACATTTATTCTTTGCATTATAGAATCACTCCTGTCATTTCATTATATAGTTGACAATAATCTTCGCTAGATTTATCCCACGAATAATTTTTACGCATAGCCATTTCACGCATTTTTTCAATATGTTCTGGCCGATCGTAGTAGGTCGCATTCGCCCACCCGATTGTGTTATATAGCGCTTGAGCAGAAACATCATTAAACTTGAATCCTGTTCCAACACCATAGTATTCATTATAATTCAAAACTGTATCTTCCAAACCACCTGTTGACCGGACAATCGGCAAAGCTCCATAGGTTTGACTGACCATTTGTGTCAAACCACATGGTTCATAAATGGAAGGCACCAAAGCAAAATCTGCACCGGAACACATCAAATGTTCTTTTTCGGCACTATAACCAATGCCGACAGCAATCTTTCCCGGATATTTATGTGGCAAAGAAGCAAAATACTCATTTGCCCATTTTTCACCCTGTCCCATAATTACAAATTGTGTTTCCATCGTATTCAAAACTGGTTCAATACATTCGGCCAACATTTTAATACCTTTTTGCTCGGCCAAACGTACACACATAGAAATCACAGGTTTTTCAACACTTGCTAATCCCGCCTTTTGGACAAGGTGACGTTTGTTCTCTTCTTTTCCTTTTTCATGTGTCCGGATCGAATACTTCTCCGGAATGATAATATCATGTTTCGGATTCCAAAGCTCTGTATCGATACCATTTAAAATACCCCTTAAATCATTTTGGCGTTCTCTCAATAACCAATCTAGGCCTGCACCAAATTCCGGGGTCAAAATTTCTTTAGCATAATTAGGTGAAACAGTATTTAACTTATCTGCAAACCGGATACCGCCCTTTAAAAAGTTCACACAACCATAATCTTCAAATGCACCAGCATGGAAATCTTTCCAATCAATTTTGGCATAAGGCACCACATCTGCGCCGAAACGCCCTTGGTATGGCAAATTATGAATTGTCAACAATGTTTTTGTTCTAGCAAAAAAGGGATCGTGTTCATTTTTAATATAATAAGGAATCAAACCAGTTTGCCAATCGTGCAAATGGATCACGTCCGGTTGGAAACCAATATCTTTGGCCAATTGCAACGCCGCTCTATTGAAGAAAGCATACCTGTAAGCATTATCTTGATACGCTTGACGGGACATTTTATCATCATAAACGCCATTGCGTTCAAAATATTTATTAAATTCTATAAAATAAGTTTCAACACCTTTTACATAGGTGGAACGATGGACAGAGAAGAATTCAGAGCAATTACCCATTTGAACACAGTTCCCTTCCATGACTTTTTCCAAATGGTATCTTGCGTAATCAATGGTGGAATAAAGTGGAATAATCGCTTTAACCTGAACGCCTTTGACAATTAAAGATTTAGGCAAAGCCCCCACAACATCTCCCAAGCCTCCCGTCTTTACAAACGGTGTCATTTCGCTGGCGATAAAAAGAACTTTTTTCATCTCTTCTCCCTTTTACAAGGACAGTATAAAAAACTTTTTTTTCTTTCGCAAGAGTTTTTTACTTTTTTCTTGATTTTTTTTATTAAACGCCATAAACTGGCCTCGAAAGGATTAATAATGCATGTATCAACATGGGATACGCCGTCTTTGAACGGTTGTATCTGGACATTAAAAGATACAAATGAACGCATGTCTAATGCACTCAGTCAACATTTCGAGTTGTCTGATGTTGTTGCGCGTATTTTGGCCGGCCGTGGTTTTAATTTGGAAACAACAGAAGAATTTTTAAATCCGACCCTAAAACAAAACTTACCGGATCCATTTTCACTGAAAGATATGGAAAAGTCAGCACAACGAATGTCCAAAGCAATTATTGCAAAAGAGCCTATTGGCCTCATGGGAGATTATGATGTAGATGGAGCAACCTCAACCGCTGAATTAAAATTGTATCTAGAATTATGCGGTGCGGAGGTTTTAACATATATACCAGAACGCGAAGATGGCTATGGTCCAAACAGCTCAAAGATGCAAGAATACAAAGACAAAGGTTGTTCTGTAGTAGCCACATTAGATTGTGGTACAACGGCCTTTGAGCCGATTGAATTTGGCACAAAATTGGGATTAGATGTGATTATATTAGATCACCACAATGCGGAAAGCCAATTACCCAATGCCTATGCGGTTGTCAATCCGAAACGTTTGGACGAAGATGTCAACCATCCTTGTCATTTTTTGGCGGCTTGTGGCGTTGTCTTTTTGTTCATTGTTGCCCTAAACAAGGTTTTAAGAGAATCCGGATTTTGGCAGGATAAAACAGAACCCAACCTGATTCAATTTTTAGATTTGGTTGCTTTTGGAACCGTTTGTGATGTAGTCAAATTACAAGGAGTCAACCGGCTGCTTGTCAAATCTGGATTAAGGCAATTAGCACAATGCCAAAATATCGGCCTCATTGCTTTAGCCAGGCAAGCGGGAATAGACACAAAACCTTCAGCAGAAAATCTTGGCTACGCCATGGGGCCCCGCGTCAATGCTTGCGGACGCGTCGGCAAATCTGACTTGGGAATGCGTCTCCTTTCTTCACATGATCCAATCGAGGCAAACATTTTGGCAGAAGAATTAGAAAGCTTAAATGCACTTCGCCGAGATATTGAAAATGATGTTTTCTTAAAAGCCATTGAACAAGTTGAATCTCAACCTTGCACAAATTCTTATATCCTTGTATCCGGGGAAAATTGGCATCAAGGTGTCATAGGAATTGTCGCTGGTCGCCTAAAAGAAAGATATAATCTGCCGGTCTTTGCACTTTCCATTGAAGGCGATGATATCAAAGGTTCCGCACGATCCGTTTCAGGCGTAGACATCGGCACTCTTATTATGAATGCCTTGACCAAAGGCATTTTAACACACGGCGGCGGACACCCCATGGCCGCAGGATTTTCCCTCAATAAAGACAAGCTCGCTGATTTTCAACAATATCTGACAGAAAACATTCACAATTTGCCTCAACAAGCCAATCAAATAGAGGTGGAAGGTGTTTTAGACTTAGCTGGCGTCACCTTTGATTTAATTGACAATTTGAGCTTGCTTGCTCCTTTTGGAGAAGGAAATTCAGAACCTATCTTTGTTTTAAAAGAAGTTTACATTACTTACACAAACCTGTTGAAAAACGGACACATTGCCGTTGGATTACGTAACAAAGCAGGCGTTAAACTTTCCGCTATTGCCTTTCGTGCTGCTGATTCCCAAATGGGACAAGCATTCTTGACAAGCCATGGAGAAATGGCATTTGACTTGATGGTTTACCTTAAACAAAACAGTTGGCACGGACAGCGAAAAATACAAATTCAAATACTGGATGCCAGACCCTCCGCATAAAAATTTGCTTGCTTTTTTTAACGATCCTGTGTAGACTAGGGCAAAATAAAAGGAGTGAATTATGTTACCTATAATTGTTTCTATTGTGCTTGGATATATCATTGGTTCCATCCCATTTGGATTGGTTTTAACCCGTCTTGCTGGCTTGGGCGACATACGTAAAATTGGCTCTGGCAATATCGGCACAACAAACGTGTTAAGAACCGGCCACAAAGGATTAGCCTTAATGACTTTATTGCTAGACGCCTTCAAGGCCGCTCTTGTTGCCCTCCTCTGTGCTTATTTTTGGGGAAGAGAATTAGGATTTTTAGCAGGCTTCATGGCTGTCATCGGACACAATTTCCCTATTTGGTTAAAATTTAAAGGTGGCAAAGGCGTTGCTTCTACATTAGGTTTGATGTTGATAATGACACCACTCGTTGGTATCACAACTTGCTTAACATGGCTTGTCGTCGCTCTAATCTGGCATTATTCATCACTCTCTGCTCTCGTTGCTTTGGCTGTGTCGCCTATTGTTTCTCTTTTTACAGAAAGCTCTGCCGCAACAATCACTTATGTTCTTTTAACTTTGCTATCTTACTATCGACATCGGGCAAACATTTCTCGTTTAATTCACGGAACAGAATCTAAAATTTCATTTCATAAAAAGGCAAATTAAAATTGACAAACGAAAAATTAGATTGGATACGACTTTCTTTATCTGAAAATGTGGGCCCCGCTACTTTTAAGCGGCTTCTTTCTTTTTTTGGATCTGCCACAAAAGCTTTAGAACATATAGAAGACTGGGCGCGTAAGGGGGGTGCAAAAAAGAGCATCACAATTGCAACCACTGATGCGGCAGAATTACAACTGAACAAAGCCGAAAAAATCAACGCCAAAATTTTGCTTTCGGTAGACGCAGCTTATCCCACTTTACTCAAACAAATTTCGGACGCACCTCCTGTCTTATTTATATTGGGACATGAAAATTTATTAAATCAAAAATCTGTTGCCATAGTTGGGACCAGGGGGGCAACATTAAACGGAAAAAACTTTGCGGCGCAACTGGCTTTGGACCTTGCGCAACAAGATTATGTTATTATCTCAGGCATGGCAAAAGGCATTGATCGATCCGCCCATGTTGGTGCACTTCAAAATACAGATGGTCATGGTGGTACGGTTGCGGTATTGGGCACACCAATAGATGCCGCCTATCCGACAGAAAACAAAGATATCTATGAACAAATTAAAGAAAGAGGATGTTTAATCAGCGAATTTCCATTTGGAACAAAGTTAAATCCTCGTAATTTTCCAAGACGTAATCGTATTATTTCGGGCCTATCAAAAGGTGTTGTTGTAATAGAAGCCAATTTAAAATCAGGTTCCCTTATTACCGCAAAGGAAGCTCTATCACAAGGTCGAAAAGTTATGGCCGTTCCCGGCTCACCATTGGATCCAAGAGCTGCCGGTCCTAATATGCTTATTCAACAAGGAGCAACTTTAATAAGTTCTGCCAAAGATATCACAAATACATTAGATCATATTGAAGACTTCCATCTTTCTGATACAATTACCCCTGGTGAATACAAATTAGATTTAGATAAAATGGAAAAAGATATCGATAAAGCTCGTCATCTTGTCCTTGAAAATTTAGGACCGGAAATGATTGAAACTGATGCCCTGATACGGGCGACAGAGCTACCTGCTCGCCTTGTCAGTATTGTTTTAACACAATTAGAATTAGCGGGACGCTTGGAACATTTTCCGGGAAATCGCATAGCCCTTATTTATGGAGATAAAAAATGAAACTAGTTATCGTGGAATCACCAGCAAAAGCAAAAACTATCAATAAATATTTAGGCTCTGACTACTTTGTAATGGCCAGCTTTGGTCATATCCGTGATGTGCCGGCCAAAAACAACAGTGTGCGTCCCGATGAAGATTTTGCAATGGATTGGGAAATGAGTCCACGTGGTGAAAAAACTGTCCGCGACATGGTAAAGGCCTTGGAAAAAGCTGACGCCCTTTATTTGGCGTCCGACCCTGATAGAGAAGGAGAAGCCATTGCTTGGCATGTGGTGCAAGAATTAAAACGTCGCAAAAAGTTAAAGCCAGATATGCCTGTCTATCGTGTGGTCTTCCACGAAATCACAAAAAATGCAATTTTGGAAGCTATGAAAAATCCGCGTGAAATTGATATGCAATTGGTGGATGCTTATTTGGCGCGTCGCGCATTGGATTATTTGGTGGGCTTTAACATTTCCCCACTGCTCTGGAAAAAATTACCCGGGGCAAAATCTGCCGGCCGTGTGCAATCCGTTGCCCTTCGTTTAGTCTGCGAACGTGAAAACGAAATCACCGCTTTTAAGCCACAAGAATATTGGGGAATTGATGTGGATTTAGACACCCCTAGATCCGAAACTTTCAATGCAAAACTCACGCATATTGACGGAAAAAAACTTGATAAATTTGATTTAAAAAACAATATAATAACAGAAGAAGTTAAACAGAAAGTAGAATCGTCTATTTTCCATGTGGGGGCTATTGAAAAGAAGCAAACAAAGCGCAATCCTGCCCCGGCTTTTACCACCTCGACCCTGCAACAGGAAGCTAGCCGAAAATTGGGATTTGGCGCAAAGAAAACTATGCAAATTGCACAAAAATTATACGAAGCCGGTTTGATTACTTACATGCGTACCGACAGTATCAATTTATCGGAAGAAGCCATCAAAGTTATCCGCGAGCTGATTAAAACAGATTATGGCGACAAATACCTTCCTGAAAAGCCACGTCTGTATAAAAACAACAGTAAAAATGCCCAAGAAGCACACGAAGCTATTCGTCCGACCAACGCCACGCGCAAACCAGAAAGTTTGGATGTAGATACGGACGGGCGCAAGTTGTATGAATTGATTTGGAAACGCACGGTTGCATGCCAAATGGAATCCGCCCTGTTGGATAAAGTTGGTATTGATATCCCTTCGGCTGATGGCAAACTACAATTGCGTGCCACAGGTCAAACAATCGCTTTCCCTGGCTTCATCAAAGTTTATAAAGAAGATTTAGACGATGATAAAGGTGAAGATGACAATGCTTTGTTACCTCCTATGAATGAGGGTGAACAACTGACTACAAAAGAGGTGCATGCGGATCAACACTTTACCGAACCCCCTCCCCGTTTTTCAGAAGCAAGTTTAGTGAAAAAGTTAGAAGAATTGGGCATTGGTCGTCCATCCACATACGCCACAATCTTATCCGTTTTACAAGAACGCGAATATGTAAAACTCGTCAACAAACGCTTTGTTCCGGAAGATCGCGGCCGTATTGTCACAGCATTTTTGGAAAATTATTTTAATCGCTACGTGCAATACGACTATACCGCTGGCATGGAAGATAAATTAGATAATATCACCAACGGTTCTATCAAATGGAAAGATGTGTTGCAAGATTTCTGGGCTCTATTTAATAAAACGGTAAAAGATGCTGAACCGCACAAAATGGGCGAAGTCTTGGAAACCGTCGCAAAAACATTGGAGAAAAGCTTATTTCCAACGCCGGAATCAAAAGTTTGTCCAGAATGTAAAACAGGAACCCTTTCCTTGCGGGTTGGACGCTTTGGTGCCTTTATCGGATGCTCCAATTATCCGACATGTAAATACACAAAACAATTTGCCACCATTGAAGCAGATCGTGATGAAAACGGCAATCCGATTGAGCCAACCGTGGACACAGATAGCAAAACTTACAACCTTGGAAAAGATGCCAACGGCACAGATATTTCCGTGCGCAAAGGCCCGTATGGTTGGTATGTGCAACAAGGCATGGGTAAAGATGCCAAGCGTGTCAGCCTTTCCAAATCTATGAATCCGGAAAGCATTGATATAAAACAGGCGCTAGGCTTACTTTCTCTTCCACGACCATTAGGAAATGATCCAAAAACAAATGAAATTATCGAAGCAGGTATTGGTCGTTTTGGACCTTATGTGAAACGGGGAAACACTTTCCAATCCTTGGCTCCGGAAGATAATGTTTTAACAATAGATTTACCACGAGCTTTGGCTCTTCTTTCCAATGCAAAGGAAAAACCAAAAGCCAAAGTTTTGGGCAAATGGCAAGATCAAGAAATCACCTATCAAACCGGTCGTTTTGGTCCTTATGTTAAATGGGGACGCATCATGGCCAGCGCGAAAAAAGACGGCACCGTTCCAACATTGGACGAAGCCATCACATTGATTCAAAACAAAATGCGGGAGAAATAGGAAATGTTCTTTGGGTATTTCTTTGCAGCCTGCGCCTATATTTTATACGCGTTCAGTCGTTTTTGCAGAAGAAAGCAAATGATGCTTTTGTTTGATTTAGCGTCAAAACCATTTATTGCGGCAAGCGCCTATTTTTTCAACTCGCTCAGCGGATCCTATATCTTCGCGATGATTTGCATTGTCCTTGTGGTGGTCAACCTCAAAGTAAAATTAAGGGTCAGATGGTTACCCGTTTATTTGTTTTTTCAAATGATTTATTTGGTTATTTTTTACTACACCTATGCGGGTTTGCCTTCCATTTTAATCACGACATGCGTTTCCATTACATTGTTCAGTATGTGGTGGCTGCCACCGCAACAAATGCGTTTAGTAGGAGGCATAAATGGTTTTACGTCTTTGGCCTATCACCTCAGCATACATAACTGGCTTGGCCTGTTAGAAATTGCCAGCATCGCCAGTAATCTGGCCGCCTATGCCAAAATGCGCCACGATAAAAAGAAGATCCGCAGAAAAAGAAAAAGTCTAACCTAACGACTGCATATACTGTATAGATTTCTAATAATCGTCGTTTGGAATAATTGCCTTTGCAAATTTCTTGCCGCGTTTCATCTTTTTCAACTTTAATGTCGGCACAATCTTTAAAACAACTTCGTAAAGTTCTTTTAATTTATTCGTATACAAATGATCTGCACCGGGCAAAGCCGTATATTCTACGTTCACGGACGGATTTTCACTCAACTGCTCCGCCAAACGCGCAACAGTAGACTCATTGACAACAGTATCTTCCGCTCCTTGCACAATCAAACCAGAGGCTGGACACGGTGTTAAGAAATTAAAATCATGTTGATGAACACAAGGTGTTGCGAACACAAAGCCTTGGATTTCTGGACGACGCATCATCACCTGCGCTCCAATCCAAGCACCAAATGCATAGCCTGAAATCCAACATTTATTACCATCGGAGTCTAAAGCCTGTAACCAATCTAATGCGGCAATAGCATCTGCTAATTCACCAGCACCTGTACCATCCATTTGACCTGCCGAAGCACCTACTCCACGATAATTCAAACGCAACACAGAAAAACCCAAACCAGCAAATGCTTGAAAAAGCGTATATGTCACTTTGTTGTTCATCGTTGCTCCCTGCTTAGGATCCGGCGGCAACACTAACATCAATGGAGCGGTAGGATTTTCCGAACGATAAAAGCGCCCTTCTAAACGACCGCAAGGACCTGCAAAAAATACTTCTGCCATAATAAAACTCCTTATCTGTCTTTATTTCCCCTAGAAGTTACAACATTTTTTTCAAAAAAGCAAGATTTTTATTGACATTTGTTTTAAAAAGAAGTATAAATATACCCATTGGCGGAGTAGCTCAGTTGGTAGAGCGGTGGAATCATAATCCATGTGTCGGGGGTTCGATCCCCTCCTCCGCTACCAAATCAAAAATAAGTCCCTGTTAAATGGGACTTTTTTAGTGCCCAAATCATGATTTTTTACTGTAACACAGGGGTGTAACACAAACCTGTAACACAAACACCTTAAAAACACCCCAAAAAACGCCCCGAGTTTTCGAACAAAATTTAAGGAAAAAATATCCCCCTCATCTGTGATACACAGCACTCTTTTTTTGACAGGTGTTTTTTCTGACCTTTGATACCATTTTGCCTTTTACATTTTTTACTGTTTTAACAGAAAATATCCTTCCTTTGACAGAAAGACAGACAGGACACCCAAGACATTTAGCCTTTTACTCTTTTGCCCCCAATTGACGGATAACAAATGAATCCATGAAAGACTTTTGCAATTCCTTCAGCTCAGAATTGATGGGATAGTTAATTTTGCTAATTTCTTCTAGCATAATCCTTATATCTTTCTTATGTGCATACAATCTCTGCCCAATTCCTTGGTCTGTCCATCCACATATAGCATTCTGATATTCGGCTGGGATTCTTTGTTCTACGGCCTTTGTTTCAAATGTATGCCTAAAGCTATGAAATACTGAACTAGGTGATTTTATGTCTATGCTATCTAGATACCTTGCAAACCAGTGCTGGATGATAGCTGCATACCCAGTTTCTTTTCTATAAGTTAATTCACTAAATAATTTCTTTTGTTTGTTCCTTCGCTGGTATTCTACATAGTATAAAAAGCCCATTTTAAGAATCCTAGGATGTATAGGAATAATCCGTTTTGAACCTCTGTTCTTAACACTCTTATCTTTTCCATCATTATTAATGCTTATACAAGGGATATTCTTTTCTCTGACAATGTCAGCCACATCCAACTGACAGATTTCATTTGAACGACATCCATGATACAAGGCAATAAGTGGTATCCAGAACTTTGCTTGGTTATTTCTAAGGTGTGGATTAGGATAATTCTTTGGATTAAATATCTTCTTTAACTCATTGTTCGTAAATGCTTTTCTTTCTTTTCTATCACTTTTGATTGGCATATCTATAAACTCATTCAAACTGTTGGGAATGATTTCTTCTTTCACAGCATATCGCATAAATTCTTTAAAAGTTCCCAAGTGTTTTTTAATGGTTTGCTTGCTCAATGTTTGAGAATTACTATCACTCCGCAATATGTCTAATACTGTCTTATTTTCTGTTAGTTCTTGATGCCATTTCCGTGGAACTCTGTATATCTTTTCACACAATGTTCTACAATCCTGTCTAGTAACATCCTCTACATATTCTTTATCAATTAAAGAAAAGGCCAATTTTATGCCTAGATAGTTATCATACAGACATCTTTGGGTACTATCTTTGAGATGTTTTTTCATGGCTGCATATCGTTTAAAGAATTTTTCCCAATGGGTTGCAGACATTGATTTATGAATCCGCTCATCTGTTTTCATGGCATCATAGGTTCTAAGCAGGCTCACAACCTTAGCACTCCTTGGAGTATAAGTCTTTTCATCCCTTTCAGTTTCTATGGCCTTTTTGGCATAATGGTCTAATTGGTTAATATGGGTTGAAAATGATTTTAACCAATCATATTTGTCATCTTCACCGACAAGCCCTAGTTCTATTTCTTTATTCTTTAATTGAGAATATACTGTTCTCAGAGTAATGTTAGCCTTGTTTTTATCTATTAGTCCCTTCAAATAATCTATCAGCATATCCGTCATTAACTTGCGAATATCAGCTTCTTTTTGGCCATTTGGGAACAGAATAATATCTGCTGCCGTTTTTCGTTTAGCCTTGATTTCTTCAGTATTATTTTCCAAAAATGCTTGAATTTGTTCCAATCTGTGAAGCAAGAGTTTATCCACATCTGCTTCATCTAACACTACTTTTTTATCCTCATTTACTTTCATTATAATCTCTTTCAATATTGTTAAAAATGCTTGTAAATGAGCAAACTCTACATGATACTTTTCAATGGCTTCTTGATAAATGGATGTTCCTAATGAATAGCTTAATTCATCACATCTTGAGATCAGCCTTAAACAGGCGGGAATTCTAACCCGAAAGTAAAACAATCGCCCACGGGCAAAAAGCCCTGGATAGTGATATGACATTGACCCTCCCGTTTAAGGATCAAGATCATACAAATCTTGTTACCATTGTCAAGATCTCTTGTAGAGTTTGCTCTGTTTATTATTTTTCTTTCACCTCTAGTGTGTTAAATATGAGTTCTCTGAGTTCAGGAATTACTTGATATTTCTCTACAAAGTTCCTCTCCACTTTGTTTAACCCAAGTTCTTCTTTGTGCTGTAATGCCCATTTCACTACATCTTTTCTTGGATTTACCAAAAGATACTTAAACGAGACATCATGTTGTCCCTTAAAGATTTTTTGTAAAATTTCATCTGTTAGTTCTTCTCGCAATTTTTTTAAGGGATATATTGCACACTTTTTATCAACTGACTTTTGAGCATTAAGAAGAATCTCCCCTTCCGCATCACGGCATATGCAATACTCCTCATTTTCAAAATAATAGCCCAAAAAATCAAAATAAAAACCTGTCAAAACATTTGTTGTTAACTGAGATATTACATGACAAGGATTCTTCTGAAATTCTATCACTGTAGTAAAATCTTTGACATAATGCTTGATATTATCCTTTAATTTGTAATAAAGCTCATTAAAACGTTCTGTATTAAAATTACAACGAATATCCATCAATAGCTCAGAAAATTCAGTTATTGCCTCTTTTATAGACATTTTTTCAACATTTTTCATTTTATTCTCCTTTCTCTTGTAATGTTTTAAGGATGAGCTCTTTAATTTCATCATTTGCCTGATATTGTTCTGCAAATTCCAGGTGTTGCAGACCTAGTCCCAGTTCTTCTTTGTGCTGTAATGCCCATTCCACTACATCTTTTCTTGGATTTGCCAAAAGATACTCAAACGAGACAACATGATGCCCCTTAAAGATTTTTTGTAAAATTTCATCTGTTAGTTCTTCTTGCAATTCTACTAATGAACATGTCGTACACGAGATATCAATTTCAGATTGCATTCTATTTGCAATAAATTCCTGAGTTATTAGACAGTAAGAACAACATGGACGCCCCCAATATCCTTCAGTATACTCCAATAAAGCTACATTTATAGCATTAGCTTTAATTTGGCCTACATGATCTCCTCTATGTGAAACGTCTAAAGTTGCTATAAACTTTTGATAATCAATTGACCAACATAATCCCTTAACCCCCGTGTCCGCCACCATACCCGCGTCACAATCAAAGTCACGACATCTTGCATCCAACAACCATGTAGAAAATTCATCCGCCACCTCTTTGGGAGTCATTTCAAGAATATCTTTCTTCTCTAATTTCTTTACAATAAGTTCTTTAAGTTCAGGAATTACTTGTCTATCCTCGTCTGTTATGATGGAAAATCCCCCATCAATTTTACGTTGAGATCTGTAGTCAAATATTTCTAATGCCCACTCAACGACATCTCTTCGAGGATTAACCAGTAAGAACCAAGGGCTAGCATACAGGCATTCTCCAATATATTCCTTGAAAAGCTCAGGAGGCCACCCTCCCATCCCCCAAATCCACTTCTTAATGGTTTCAAGGTCACAGGTCGCAAATAACAATGATTGATATCTGTTATATGATTCAGCAAGAGTGTATGAGAACTCTTCATCTCTCATAGTGTCATTTTGAGTAAACCAATATAAAATTGATGCATTAGATGCTGGCATACATTCTTTCACAGCCTTTAGGTTGGAATCTAAAGGGGTAAAAATTAATTTATGCCAAACGATATTTGAAGGTTCTTCTATTTCAATAGTTCCTGCATCCTGATTTTTCCAAAAGTCAATTGCAGCCTTTGGACTATCATCTATTGCCAACTCGCAGGTTTTATCAACAATATTTTTAAATTCTTCTTGTGTCATATTGTTTTCCTTTCCTTTAAGCTGGCATATAGCCCTTGTTGTCCATAGTTGTCAGAACATGCTCAATGTATTGTTGCCGTTCTTGGTCTGCCATCAGATAATCTTGATAACAGGTTAACTGTCCGTATTGACGGAACAAGCGTTTAATTTTCTTTTTTTGTTGATTTTCAATATAAGTCATTGTATAATTCCTTTCGTTAGGTTATGAGAGTGAAAAAGTTCCAGTTTTCCACTCTCGGTTAATAATCAAGCAACAGGAGGCAAGTGCTTTAATTGGTCTGCCTCTTGTTTTTTTTGTGCATCCCGCTCGGCCTGTCTTTGGGCTTTGCGTTTTTCTCTTTGGACCTTCTTGCGATTGTCAGCTAAAGATACCTGTTGCTCACAGAAGTCTTCAATTGCTTGGTTCAAAAGTCCTTTAGAGACTCCTTCATAAAGCCGGCTCAAGAATTCAATCTTCTGTGGGGCTGTCAAAGAGGGGCAATTGCACTTATAGACTCTTTTGCCACCCAAACGAACCGTACAGATGGACTTATTATTTTTCTTTTCATCCGTGTCCACCAACATCTTCATCATGCGATTATTCATATCCCATGCATTGTTTTTGAAATTATGGATGTTCAGTTCAATCATCTTCAGGATTCTATCCTTACAATTATCAAACGAGAGCAATCCCTCATCCTTCAAAGTTGTCATTGGGACAATTCCAAAAGAACCCATAAAGGATTCCATTGTTTCCGTATTTTCTAACATTTTATATTCCTTTCTGTTAATTTGTTAGTTTGTGCCTTATCGGGTCTTCCGCATCGGCAAGCAAGATATTACTTAAACGCAAATTGGCAGCAACAACTTTTTTGAAGACTACATCAATATAGATGTAAAAAGTGCCATTATTGATGTAATTTGATGGAAAAAAAGTGAAAATCAGGTGTTTATTTTTTCCCAAATTTTGTTCAGATTGGTAAAAATCTGATTCAAAAATGATGCGAATCGGGGCAAAACAATTCGTTTTTTGTGCTTGCATTTCAAAATAAAAGAGGTTATTCTAGGAACAAAGGGGATATAATAGTTTGAGGAAAGGGCTGAAAAAATGACGAAAGAAACAAAAGCTTTTGTTGAAAAGTTTAATAAGATTGCAAATAATGCTTTCCGTAAAGCTCAAGAACGACATCGTAAGTTGGGGATTCCCAATGTTTATTCTGTCAATGGCATCATCGTCTATGAATATGATGGAAAAGTTTCCATGAATCCGCCAAAATGGTGGAAAGACTTTAATCCAGCCACAGCTGTTAATCAGTAATAATAACCACCGCAGGGTGGTTTTTCTTTTTCAAGATTACATTTTTGAATCATCTCTGAATAAATACCTTTTGCAAAAACAAAGGATACGAGATGATTGCTGAAAAACTGTTAGATATATTGAAATTATGCTTTGAAAAGCTGAATGAGTCCCAGTTACACCAGATGGTTCAAATCTTATTGAGCATTCATGAGGATCACAAACCCGTAGAAAATTGGGATAAGGACTTATTGAGCACCTTGAATAGTATGGAGAATAAGGAGATTGAAAATGGAAGAAATCAAAACTGAAGAGGATAAACCTATTCTGATTGACACAATGGATGGTGTTAAAACAATGCTCAAAGAACTACCTGATATAGATTATGAGATAGGCAAAGAAGGAGCTACCCTATTGGAACTGGTATGTGCCTTTACCACAGATGTAGAGGTTGTCAGGTATCTTTTAGAACAAGGTGCTAATATCCACCATGCAGACCATTATGGCAGGAATGCCTTTGCTCATGCTTGGTTTAATAAGTCTGCCCCCTATATGGATGTGCTGATAAATCAGGTCTTAAAGGAATATTGGAATAAAACCCCC
>CAJOPC010000037.1 GCA_905236245.1 uncultured Alphaproteobacteria bacterium | reverse complement strand
TATTAAAATTGTGTGTCCGGGGCGGACATATCGCCTTGATTATGATGCTACCCATACACCAATGTTCCATCAAATTGAGTGTTTAGTTGTTGACGATAAGGCTAATTTGGCAAACTTGAAGACTGTGTTGGAAGAATTTTTTAAGCTCTTTTTTGAGACAGACGATGTAAAAACACGCTTCCGTCCTAGTTACTTCCCATTTACAGAACCATCCTATGAGATGGATCTAGGTGGTGTGATGGCCAGGAATATTGGTAAGGAATGGTTGGAAATGGGCGGTTGTGGTATCGTTGATCCTCGGGTTTTGCAAAATTGTGGAATTGATCCAGAAAAATATCAAGGTTTTGCCTTTGGTTTCGGTTTGGATCGGTTAGCCATGATGAAATATGGTATCAAAGATTTGCGCCCAATGTTCGGTGCAGATATGAAGTGGATTAAACATTATGGATTCTTGCCGTTGGATGTGCCAACGGTGACAAGCGGACTTTCCTTGAATGGAGGCAAAAAATGCGACTAAGTTTAACAACCTTAAAGAAATATTTGGATACAAAAGCCTCTACTGAGGAGATTGTTGAAAAGTTAACAATGATTGGTTTGGAAGTGGAAGAGGTGGAAGATCTCTCTGCTCGTTTGCAAGGGTTTATCATTGGTGAAATTAAATCTGTTGAACAACATCCAAATGCGGATCGTTTACATCTTTTAAAAGTATTTGATGGCAAGCAAGATTTGCAAATCGTTTGTGGTGCACCCAATGTGCGTGTGGGATTAAAATCCATTTTGGCTTTGCCGGGTTGCTTGATTCCAAAATTCAATGAAAAGTTGGAGGTTGGCAAAATTCGTGGTATTGATTCCAATGGTATGCTTTGCGCTGAAGATGAATTATTGCTTGGCGAAGATCATACCGGCATTATTGAACTGGACACAGATTTGTCCGCAGGAACGCCTGCCGCGGAAGCATTGAATACAGATGTTGTGTTGGACATCAATGTTACGCCGAACCGTCCCGATTGTTTTGGTGTAAAGGGTGTAGCACGTGATTTATCGGCAACAGGAATTGGAACTTTTATGGATTCGTCTGTGCCACAAATTAAAGGATCCTATGAATCTCCGATTAAAGTGAAGATCGAATCTGACACTTGTCCGATTTACACGGGACGCTATATCCGTGGTGTGAAAAATGGCGAAAGTCCAGATTGGATGAAAAAAGCCTTAGTGGCTGCTGGGTTGCGTCCGATTTCTGCTTTGGTGGATATTACAAACTATTTAAACATTGCCGAATGCCGTCCTTTGCACGTGTTTGATGCGGATAAAGTGACAGGAAATATCACGGTGCGTGCGGCCAAAGAGGACGAAAAGATGATGGCTTTGGATGATAAAGAATATACTTTGTCGCCAGAGGTTTGTGTAATTGCTGATGATAAAGCCGCACAAAGTATTGCCGGTATTATGGGTGGTGTGGATACGGCCGTTTCAAAAGATACAGTTAATGTGTTTTTGGAAAGCGCTTATTTTGTGCCAGCCAAAATTGCTAAAGCCGGTGGTTTGACGGGTGCTTTGTCTGATTCTCGTAGTCGTTTTGAACGCGGTGTGGATCCTGCAAGTTCTATTGATGATAATGCTCGTGCAACACAGATGATTTTAGATTTGTGTGGTGGTGAACCATCCGAAATTGTTGTGGCCGGTGAAACACCAGATTGTGCCAGAACAATTGACTTTAAATATAGTGAAGTAAAACGTTTGACGGGTATGGATGTTGCCGAAGAAAATCAAAAACGTATTTTGACAGCCCTCGGTTTTGGAGTAGAAGGAAATAAAATTTCTGTTCCGTCATGGCGTTGGCATGATGTCAGCCTTCCGGCCGATTTAGTGGAAGAAGTTGTGCGAGTCTATGGTTTGGATAATTTGCCTGATGCTCCAATGCGTGCAGATTCCTTGCCAATTGGTAGTTTATTGCCACATCAAAAACGTGAAGTGGCTGTGCGTCGCGCGTTGGCCGAACGTGGCCTTAATCAAGCAATCACTTGGTCCTTTATGGATTCCAGATTGGCAAAATATTTTGATTCCAAAGGTGTGAGATTGTCCAATCCGATCGCCTCTGATTTAGATGAATTGCGTCCTAGTTTGGTTCCGAATTTGTTGTCGGCCGTGAAGCGCAATCAAGACACAGGTGTTCAAGATGTCCAATTGTTTGAAGTTGGTCCAGAATTTTATTCCGATAAGTGTGGCGAGCAACGCTTGGTGGCATGCGCCGTTCGTGCGGGTTCTTATTTGCCAAAAGCGTGGAATGAAGTAGGGCGTTTTGTAGATGTGTTTGATGCTAAACAAGATGCAATTTCTGCTTTAATGGCTGCGGACGCACCGGAGAATATGGTGGTTTATAAGAATGCACCATCTTGGTATCATCCTGGTCGCAGTGGTTCTTTACAACTTGGTAAAAATAAGTTGGCTGTGTTTGGAGAAATTCATCCGCGTATTTTGAAGGTATTTGATATCAAAACACCTGTGGTGGCTTGTGAAGTTTATTTGGATGCTTTGCCGCCTGTAAAACAGCGCGATAATAAAATGCAAAAATTATTCCAAAAATCACAATATCAAGCGGTCACACGCGATTTTGCTTTTGTGATGGATAAAGATGTGGAGGCTCAAAAATTATTGTCCAGCATTCAAAATGTGGATAAAAATTTGATTCAATCTGTGTCTGTATTCGATGTGTATGAAGGCGAACATTTGCCAGAAGGTAAGAAGCAAATTGCTGTCCAGGTTGTGATTCAATCTATGGAAAAAACTTTAACAGATGCCGAGATTGAGGCTCTTTCTCAACAGATTTTGAATTATGTCGCTAAGAACACAGCTGCAGAATTAAGAAAGTAGTTGCATTTTAAAATTGAACCCCTTATAATGAGGAAAAAGGAGAGTAAATGACAAAAGAAGAAGTTTTACAATTTACGGGCACCGTTATGGAAGCATTACCAAATGCAACTTTTCGTGTGCAGTTGGAAAACGGTCATGAAATTATTGCTCATACATCCGGCAAAATGCGTAAATTTCGCATTCGTGTAATGGTGGGCGATAAAGTCGATATTGAAATGACGCCATATGATTTAACAAAAGGGCGTATTTCATTCCGTCATAAAGCGTAATATTTTTTAAAGGGGGATAAATGCAAATTTTCGTAGTGGCTTTGGTTACCTTGCTAGCTTATTTAGGGACAATGTCGGGCTTTTGGTTTTGGCTGAAAAGTCGCACGCCCAAAGATATAGAGCACAATTTAGAGGCGACAATTGGCGGCGTTATTGTCAGCGTTTTGATTTTGAGTCTAGGGGCAATTTTAACGGTGTTCCCACAGGTAAGTTTAAGACAGTATGCATTACTAATTGCGGTGTTGATGTCTCTGTTGTATGCGCAGAATAAGTGGCCGCGGTTGGAATACAAGTTTTTTTGGACAATGTTCTTGGCATTGTTTGGAACAGCGCTTGCTGCGGAGATATTGCCGGGTTTGCCTGTAAGTTTAGATAATCAAGTTGCGATGACGCTAACGTGGTTTGTGGTTATGAATGCAGTTATATGGTTTGATAGAGAGCCATTAGTTTCTTTTTTGACAGCAGCGTCTTGGGCATTAGCATTTTCATTGATTTGCCTGACACCTAATATGTTTCCTGCTCAGCTTGCCATTTTGATGGTCTTAACTGTGGCTGTGTTGTGGGGAATGTTAAATATGATGGCAAAGTATTTAAGCAGAGTCTCATTAGGACCATATGGAAGTACGGTTTTAGGATTTATTATGGGTGGGGTTATCGCAGTGTTTGTTGGTTATGGTAGTGTTGCATCGGCAATAACATTATGTAGCTATTACCTGTTCGAGTTAGTCTTTATTGGATTGACATATTGTGGATTTCATCCATTACGTATGCAAAAAGGGGATTTTGTTTTAAATCGCTGCCTTATTGAAGCAAAGTCGGCAGGGTTGATCCGAATTTTGGGTATTCATTTAATTTGTTTAGCTTTGTTAGGCGCCTTGCTATGGAGAACTCCTTGGATTGGTGCGTTGTTAATCGTAACATTGGTGATGCTTGTTGATTTATATAATCGTTACCATGGATTAGGGCGGCCGGTTCCAGGTTTCCGCGATATGTGGCATGAGACACAAAATATGGTAAAAGCGGCATTACAAAGGACAAAATTTAATTCGCGCTCGACTCAACCAGTTAAAGCTTCTGAACCAGCCGTAGAGTCGGCCAAAGAGATAAAATCCGCGAAGAAATCAAAGCCATTGGCAAAGTCGAAAGCAACTGCAAAGCCAAAGTTTGCGGCTAAGTCAAAAGTGGTTGCCGAGGTAAAACCGGCTGTTAAAACAAAGGCATCTGTTAAGCCGAAGATGTCTTCTAAAAAGAAAACAATAGGAAAAAAGAAAAAATGATTCCTTTGTATGAAAAACAAGATTTACAGGGGGACGCAGATTTCGATTTGGTGTCCCCTTTTTCAGCCGCTGGAGATCAACCGGAGGCCATTAAAAGTTTGGTGGACGGATTGAAAGCTGGTGAACATAATCAAGTCTTGTTGGGTATTACAGGTTCTGGTAAAACATTTACGATGGCGCATGTGATTACCCAGATGAAGCGACCAACTTTGATTTTGGCACATAATAAAACATTGGCGGCACAACTTTATTCGGAAATGAAAACATTTTTCCCGAATAATGCGGTGGAATACTTTGTGTCGTATTATGATTACTATCAACCAGAAGCTTATATTCCCAAAACAGATACATATATTGAAAAAGATAGTGCCATCAACGAACAAATTGATCGCTTGCGTCACTCGGCCACACGACATTTATTGGAGCGACGGGATGTAATCGTGGTGGCCTCTGTGTCTTGTATTTATGGTATTGGTGATGCAGAAAGTTATTCCCAAATGGCCTTTTCTATTAAGAAAGGCGATACGGTGGATGTGCAAGATTTAACGCGTCGCTTAACCGAATTACAATATAAGCGAAATGATGTTGCTTTTGAACGTGGTTGCTTTCGCCAAAATGGAGATGTGTTGGATATTTTTCCCAGCCATTATGAAGATTTAGCATGGCGAGTGTCTTTGTTTGGAGATGAGGTGGAGGATGTGTGCGAGTTTGATCCGCTGACTGGGAAAAAGAAAATGGTGTTGCCAGAGATTACCATTTATCCCGCCAGCCACTATGTGACGCCGCGGCCGGCTTTGTCACAAGCCATAAAAACAATTAAAGAAGAATTGAAAGATCGTTTGGCTTTTTATGCCGCAGAAAATAAGCCATTGGAGGCAGAGCGTTTACAACAGCGGACACGCTATGATTTGGAAATGATGGAAGCTACAGGATCATGTAAAGGAATTGAAAACTATTCGCGTCATTTAACGGGACGTAAACCTGGTGAAGCGCCACCAACTTTATTTGAATATTTACCAAAAGATGCATTGGTGTTTGTGGATGAAAGCCATGTGACGATTCCGCAGTTGGGTGCCATGTATAAGGGTGATAGAGCACGCAAAACCACTCTGGCTGAATATGGATTTCGTTTACCATCTTGCATGGATAACCGTCCATTAAAGTTTGAAGAATGGGATCAAATGCGTCCGGATACAATTTTTGTGTCGGCTACCCCAGGCCCTTGGGAATTGGAACAAACAAAAGGTGTCTTTACGGAACAGATTATTCGTCCAACGGGTTTGTTGGATCCAGAATGTATTGTGCGCCCTGTGGCGACTCAGGTGGAAGATTTGATTGCCGAATGTCAATTGGAATCAGCCAAAGGGCATCGCGTGTTAGTGACGACTTTAACTAAAAAAATGGCCGAAGATTTGACGGATTACTTGAACGAAAACGGAGTGCATGCGAAATATATGCACTCGGATATTGATACATTGGAGCGTATTCAAATTATTCGTGAATTGCGTTTGGGTGATTTTGATGTGTTAGTCGGTATCAACTTGTTGCGCGAAGGCTTGGACATCCCAGAGGTGGCTTTAGTAGCGATTTTAGATGCAGATAAAGAAGGCTTTTTGCGGTCGGCAACTTCGCTTGTTCAGACTATTGGACGTGCCGCGCGTAATGCAGAGGGTAGGGTGATTCTATATGCAGATAAAATGACGGGTTCTTTAGAATATGCCTTGACCGAAACAAAACGCCGTCGCGATAAACAAATGGACTTTAATAAAGAACATAATATCACACCAAAGGGCATTCAAAAGGCAATACCAGATCTGATTAGGGATTTCAATGATTTGACAGGAAATACTGTAAAAGATATTGAGCAAGTGCCCGAAACAGTGGAAGATTTGCGTAAACAAATGTTTGCTGCGGCCGAAGATTTGGACTTTGAGCGTGCGGCCGAGTTGCGTGATCGCATCAAAAAATTGGAAGAATTGGAGTTGCAAGAGTTATGAAAAAGATTATAGCTTTTTTGATTTTTTTGTTTGGGTTGGCTTGTTTTCAACTTTATTTGAATAGTCCAAGCCAAAAGTTAGAATCTATTCATTTTGCTGAGCGAGAAATGCCCATCCAATTTTTGGTTGTTCATAGTTTTTCGTCTTCCATGCCGGACTTTGTGGATAAACTGAATAAATTAGAGGTTAGCACACACTATATAATAGATAAGGAAGGACATATTTTTAATCTTGTGCCTGATGATAAAGTGGCTTGGCACGCGGGGAAAAGTTTTTGGAGGGGTTCGTCCAGTTTAAACGCTTTATCAATAGGCATTGAATTGCAAAATGATACGTTGGGACAGTCGCCTTTTCCAACGGTCCAAATTGATTCTTTTGTAAAATTGGCGACGCAAATAATAAATAAGTATACCATTCCTTTTGAAAATGTTGTGGCGCATAGCGATATTGCTCCCACCCGGAAGGTGGACGTTGGGAAGGAGTTCCCTTGGAAGCAGGTTGCAAAAGACGGCGTTGGTTTATGGCTAAATGAAAATGTGGCTGTGCCGGCAAAAGAAGAAGATGTTTCAAAGCTACTATCTCAAATAGGGTATGATATCACAGATGTTAAAGCTGCGGCATATGCTTTTATGCGTCGGTTTGTGCCGGAATTAGTCGCTGATGATAACCAAATCGATCAATTAGAGGAAAATTTACCGAGTTGGATTCAGCAAGTTGATTTAGCAAATCCCTTGTTTTTGCTTAAGTTAAATCAGGCTGCGGCCGTATATCCCAAATATGCGAAATAAATACGGCATTTTAAGGTGCATAAGGTTTTTGTTGAAATAAATCCAAAATTGCATTATAATTTAGCACAATAAGGATTGAATCAAATGAAAAAGAATTCAGAGAACATAGCATCAAATCGCAAAGCTCATTTTAACTATGAGATTTTGGATACTTATGAGGCCGGCTTAATGCTGACTGGCCCTGAGGTTAAGTCGTTGCGTTTGGGGCATGCACAAATTGCTGAAAGCTATGTATCGCCGGAAAAAGGTGAGTTGTTTTTGGTAAATGCTCATATCGATGAATACAAAAATGGACAGGGTGGTTTTGTTGAACAAAATGCTTCTCGTCCTCGCAAATTATTATTACATCAGAAAGAGTTATCAAAGTTAGTTATAGCAGTACATCAAAAAGGTTTAACGATTGTTCCATTGGATTTGTATTTTAATGGACGGGGTATTGCTAAGGTAAAAATCGCCCTGTGTCGTGGTAAGAATGTGCGCGACAAACGTGAAACTATTAAAGAGCGTGAATGGAAACGTGATCAAGGGCGCATTATGAGAGCGCATAATCGTTAATTATTTGCCGTTATAACGTGTCCGTAACATATCACAGATGCCTTTGGCGGTTGTGATGATTTCACTAATCCGATCGGCATTGTTCTCATTTTGGGTTTCTAAGTGCCGCCTTTTAACTTCTGAAAGAGCTCGATTGCGTTCCCCTTCGGTCGGTTTTCCCATGGCACGAATAGTATCTAAACCACATCTTATGTAGGGTTCGCCTGAACGGGCATCAATAATTTCATCCGCGGAATGATGGATTTTTTTCAACTTTCTATTGCCATATTCTTCAACGGCTGCTGCTAATTCCTTCTTATCTTTTTGTTGCAGAGGTGTTAAAGGCTCTGGGAATAAAAAGGATATAGCATACAATGTCCATATGTTTTTGTTGTTAGGCCAATTCATACCGCCGTAGTGCCATTCATTATATCCTCTTGCAACAATAGAGGGTGGTGTTAATGCCGTGCTAGCTTGTAATGCTTGCTTAGGTGTTTGTTCCGGAGGTTTTGGTAAGCCTGGAAACAAATTAAGTTCCATTTGTTTTGTTTTTGATTTTTCTGCTTTTTTGGGGGCAGGAGTAACAGATTTTTGAGTAGTGTGAGAAGGTTCTTGTTCTATATCTTCTTCCTTAACAATTGATAAAGACTTTGAAATGGCGTCAGCCGCAGCTTGATCCCCTTGTGCAATGAGGGTATCAATAACTTCTTCCTTTGGCCAATCTGGATATTGGATATCAACAATATCTAAACAGTTTTTTGCACAAGCAAAAACAAACTCATCTGAAAAAGGGGCATTGCTCATTTTTTCTCCTTCGGTTGATTAGCAAATAGTATATCTTAAAAGAAGGCTTTTGTCAAGATAAATTATCCAAAATAGAAATAACTTGACAAAAATATAGTCATATGGTAAAATACTCCTACTTTTATTGAAATTATGAGAGGAAAGATATGGGAAAAGAGGCGGAAAATGAAACATGGGCAATTTGGTTTTGGGGCATCGTTTTTGGGTGGGCCGCAATTGTCTTGGGTAAATTTTGGGCGCTTTTGAAAGTTTTGGGGCTCTTTGCTCTTGTAGTTAATATTTTTAAAGCTATGGAGCGTGAGGTAAAGTTTTGGGCCGGTGTAGATGGGCCAATCCTAAAAAGAGCCGTTGAGCCGGAAGTTTCTCGAAGTCGTTCAGGAAGAGAGCCGTCGGAGGCTGATCGTTCAAGTGGTGCAGAATCAATGGCAGAAAGATCTGAACCTGATGTTCCCACAGACACTGTGGCAGCTAGACCAGAAGGAGAAGGGGGTGCTTTGGAATCAACGCCTCTTGAGCACACAGGGGATGATCCTGTGGAGCCGTCTGCTAGCGCACGGAAGTTAGAAGAGCCACCTTCTGTCTCGGAGGAATTAAAAGAGCCGCCTGTCGCTGCTACAATATTGTCAGATCCCGCTCGTACTGAGACCTCGAAAACGAGGGAGTCTGATTTAAAACCAATTGTTTCGCCATCAATAACGCCGTCGCGGGTGGATCATGTCGTGCAAGATGAAGAGGATAAAAAGTCGTCTTCCTTGGTTGCTCCAAGTTTGCCGCCGGTACCTAGGGTACCTGCATTGCCTGCTGCTACGGAGCAAAGAAAAACAGATCCATCGGTTGTATCTCCAGCACAAAATGCTGCTGAAAAGCGGTTGCCAAGAAAGCGTATCATAATTGTTGTCAGAGCTAATAACATAAAAAGTTAACTATGAAATGAGTGTTGATTTAAAATGAGTTTGCTTGTGCCCCTTCGTTTGAGGGGCTTTTTTATTTTGGATGTGTCATTTCTTTTTCCAAAATACTTAAAAAAAAGTTTAAAAAAGGGGTTGACAGGGTTATAAAAATCGGTTATAATATTGCCACTTGTTCGATACTTTCGGGGTTTCTTCGGAAAGAAATTGCCAGAAAAATCGGGGAGTTCTTTCAATAAAATCAATGTCTTATGACAAAGATTGAGTTGGATTAAAATGAACGCTTTCGTCCGCTTGAAACAGGTTGATGAAAGATTTTTTGTGAATATGAAGGTAAAAGGAAAAAGGATAGAATGC
>CAJOPC010000036.1 GCA_905236245.1 uncultured Alphaproteobacteria bacterium | reverse complement strand
TGGGTGGGGCGATTAGCTCAGTTGGTAGAGCAACTGACTCTTAATCAGTGGGCCCAGGGTTCGAGTCCCTGATCGCCCACCAATTACTACTGCTAGTGTTTTTAATGAGCTCATTAAAGGGATAATTCATTGAAAACGCTAGCTTTTTTCCATTTATGCTCGAGTTCGATAATAACAATCTTAAAATTTGCTGTTTTTCTGAAATTATCGAACTCTTGAAGTAGAATCCAGCATTAGCAGCAAAATCTAACACACAATCAACCATTTCATTTATTTCAACGTCCACAAGGCTTTGTTCTTTGAGAAGCTGCCTTAAATCCATCTCATTTTGTGCCAATTTCAACATTTGCTTTTGAAACACATCTGCGGTATAAACACCATTCATAACCAAATCAGCGCATTTTCCTTTCTTGACTTCAATTTCAGCTAATTGCATTTCAGTTTGCTTTTTTCGTAATAACTCTTCCTCCTTATCTTTTTCAATATTTTTGCGCACTTCCTGTTGAATTAGAGCCAAAGTATCCTTATCAATATGCAATTTATCAAAGATTTCTGTCTGTATTTGATTTAAAACATCTTCTTCTTTAACTAATCCTTGATGACATTCTCCTTTTTGATGATTACATTTTAAATATACATAGGATTTTCCACTTTTTTTGGTATGTCGTTCCAAAGTCATCATCCCACCACATGTTCCACAAAATACAATACCATTCAAAGCAAATGTATCACTCTGTTTTGTGAAGGATGGTTTTTCGACACCATGAATCACATCTTGAATCCGATCAAATAACTCTTTTGAGATTAAATTACCATGTATATGTGGTCTGTAAACATCAATCGTTTTCATCACACCATAGTAAAATGGATTCTTGATCATACGTGCAATTTGATTTTTATCCAATGGACGGCCGCTTTTATTTTTTAATCCAAGTTTTGTAGCAAGATGAGCTAACCCACTTAAGGAATAATTACCGGTCGCGTATTCTTGAAGTAATTTTTTAACAATTGGGCCAGTAATAGGATCAATACAAACATTTGCTAATCCCGTTTCATCTGTATAATTTTTATATCCGAACGGAGCCTGATGCAACCACCTTCCTTTTTCTCTGCATTCATCATTTGCACGTTTGATGTTATCGCTCGATTGCATGACGTATTGTTGCCCCCATGCGACACCTTGAATCCATGAGCCGATTTCATAACTGTTGGATTTATTTGTAATCTTTAAATGTTCACGCATAAAATGTAATTCAATTTTATTGTCTGTTCTTAAATCATCCAACTCAATATATTCACGAAAATGTCTTTGGACTCTATCAATTGTATTAGCTACTACAATCAATTTATCTTTATAGGATCTGATAAATTGAAGCACTTCCCTAAACTTTTTTCTTTCTTTTTTTGTAGAGCTTTCTGTAATGGGATAAGTTTTTAAAATGGGAATATTGTTTTGGTTGCAATAATCTTCACATGATTTTATTTGAGCTGCGATGGATTCACCTCTTTCTTGCTCGCGGCTCGATACCCTAGCCACAATTATTGCCTGATAGACTTTCGATGATGTATTTGTTTTAATCATACTTTTCCTTTCATTTTAAATACAATATCATTATGTCGTAGGTATTGGGAAAAGTAAGCTGTTTTATTGCTCTCCCAGTGTTTTTTCTTGCTCTTTTTTAACTGCATAAACCATTTTTGCCCCAATTGTGAAATACTGGACAAGATTAGAAACAATCGTATCCAATTCCTCCTCTGTTAAATCTTCATTGGGATATAGCATTTTCAGTCTTTCTTTTAATTCTTCTATATTATTTTTCATAGATTAATCCTTTTTTTGATACACAATTCATAGAATGTATAAAGGATGGAAACTCTACTAAAATATTTTAAAATTTTTTTGATACAATATAAAATTCGATTAACTGACATTGATGTCATTTAATCAATAGACAAAAATAAACCCCAGCCGAAACTGGGGTTTTGTGATGTTATTTCTGACTACATACTACCCATACCGCCATTACCACCATTTCCACCATTTCCACCATTCACAGGGGGAAGTTTACCTTTCCGTGGTGCAGCTTTACCTTTTGTATCTTCTGCCGCCTTGGGTTTAAAAATAGTTCCTGCCAATACAGAAGCAATTGATCGTCTGATTCCTGTTTTGGGTTTAGGAGTTTTTTGTTCTTCCTTCTTTGGAGGTGCTACGGGAAGGCTTGCTCCACATACAGATACTTGGCCATTCTTAACAATAATATTTTTGGGATCTAAATCATAATAAGTAGCTTTTTCTCCATCAAAAGATCCTCGTCCAATAGCTTGTCCAAGTCCAAATCCTGGTGTTTTAGTATAATCAATAGGAGCTTCTGCTAACACACCATCTTTTAAATCCAAAACCATTAAATCTCCATAATACCAATACATTGTTTCTCCACCATCACCAGAAGAAAAATGTGATCTTTCACGGCGAGTAGCAACAGCATAGTTTCCATTATGTAAATCTATAATACGGACATTTTGCAAATAATCCCGACCACCATAGTAATATGAGGAAGCTCTAGATGTAGGGCTCAAACTTTTTTTAAATTCACCTTCTTCAGATTCCGTATCAATCTTTTTCATTAAGCCATTCAAGGTTAAAATTTCTGCTGCAGCTCTATGATCACCAGCAGCTAAAGCAGCCTTAAATTTACCTTCAAAGCCAGGACCAATCAAAGATTTTTGGCGTTTCATCTCGGTTATTTGTGCTTCTAATTCGCTATTTGTCAAACCATTAACGTTGAAATTCATATCTCCGAAATTTCGAACAACCATTTCTGTCGTTACGTCACAATCAAAAGTGGTCAGACGTAATTGTTTTAATTTAGGGAATTGCTGTCTAATCATATTTAAGCCATCTTCTGTTAGATAAGATACATCTATGGATAAACTCTCTAACTCAGGTAACCTTCCCAATTGTTGAATATCTTTATCACGAATTTTAAGGGGGGCGTTACCATACATTCCCTTGTTTTTGATTGTAAGTGATTTTAATTTTTTCAGATGCGACAATGCTGAAAAATCAGTATCCATAAAAATCAACTCAACATCTTCTAAATCTGTATTTTTTGCAATACCATCCCATACTTCTTGTGGAATTTTACGTTTGGATACACACCATTCTCCGGCATTATTTTCACTAGAATTATCCAATTTTAGTTTTTTAAGATTAGTACACGCAGCAATTAACTCCGGTTGAATGCGGTACTCACGGCTATGCCAATAATCCCAAGAAAACTCCGTAAAGCCAGGATATTCCCGTTTCTCCCCTAGAACAGCTTTTTTTTGTTTTTCATCATAGTCATAAGAAAAACTTGTATATCCTATTTGTTTGCCTTTTTGAAACACACTGCGTTCAGATGGAAGTTGGGCACCATAATAATTACCACATTCTACACATTCACCATCCAACACTCCATCTCGATAAGACAAATCAAGCCAAGGTTCATTATTTCCATGACTGTAACGTCTGAATTTTCCATCTAACAATCCAAACTCGGCATGAGGATGTTCCGGATCCTTTTTATAATGAGCAGATAATACCAGTGCTGTTTGGGTTGTTCGCTTGCCCTGGTCATCTCTTCCTTCTATAATTTCATATTTCTTATAATCACCAACGATTTGACCATGATCATGATTACAGCTAATAAGTAGGTCTCCAGTCCATCTATCATAACTTTCGTCGTGGCCGTGTAGCGAACCATGCTCATAGGAACATTTTCGCAGCAAACGACCATCTGGTCCATCGCATCGCAGTTCATAAGCACCATGATATTGTCCATGTTCATAACAACATTTTACCCAACGTATATTCCCATTTCCATCGCGGTACTTGCGTTCGTAAGGGCCATGCAATTTGCCTTCATCATCATAGAAACAATGTAGTTGGTGAGTGGTGTAACCGAATTCGTTTTCAACTTGCAATTCTCCTGTATATATAGGGGTTAAGACTTCTTCGCTATTCCACCCACTCCTTCTCCATGTTTTAGAAAGGGATTGAATGTTGCAACTGGCAGATAGTTTGTCGCCAACAAAAATTTTATAAGGTCCTTTTAATTTTCCGTCTTGATACGTACATTCATGTGTTTCTAAGGACTCCTTACCATCTCTTTGACACTGTAATTTACAAACACCATCCAATACCCCCTGTTTCATGGAACCAGAAACAATTACACTTTCCAAAAAATCTTGAGCCCAAATACGAACCTTAAATTCCCCATCTAAACGACCGTTTTTAATGGTGCCTTCAAATACAGATTCTTTGTTATTACCTATAACTTCTTTAAATGGACCATCTGGTTCTTGGCTAAAATCCATCAGAGATTGATTTATCGTTAGTAGCCTTGTAAAAAATGGGAAATCATCATCATAAATTGCTTCAAGTTTAAAAGCAGGTATTGCTTGAGTCTTTGACATAAAAATCTCCTTTGCTAAAATTACTCGTAGTTTCATTTGACCATAAACCAACCTTTATGGCCGGTTTGAAAAAATCACATTTTCGGTCACATCCCGGAAGTATTGAAATCTTTACTTTTTCTTTGTTGTTATTGAGTTTTAGACCTTTTAAAAGAAAAAATTCAAAAAGCGAAAAAACTGGTTGACTTTAACGTTCTATTAAATGAGTCAGATTTTAGATACAAAATATCAATCTTTTCAACACTTTCAAAAGGATTACAAATGTCAATTTATGGGTATATCAGAGTTAGTTCCAATAAACAAACTGTGGAGCACCAACGCTATGAGATCAAACAATTTGCTAAGAAAAACCATCTTTTCATTGATAAATGGATAGAAGAAACGATTTCAAGCCGTAAACCACTTCAAAAACGCAAACTGGGATTGCTGTTAGAGGAGTTGCAAGGTGGAGATATCCTGATTGCTTGTGAGATTTCAAGGTTGGGACGTTCACTTTTGGAAGTTATGCATATTTTGGAAACCTGTCTCAATAAAAGCTGTCAGGTCCGAACGATAAAAGAAAACTATCACCTGGGTAATGATATTCAAAGCAAGGTTATGGCATTTGCTTTTGGATTAGCTGCTGAAATAGAAAGACAACTAATATCCCAGAGGACTAAATCATCACTGGCTAATATTCGTGCAACAGGAAAAAGGCTCGGTCGACCGTTTGCTGCTCAATCCAAAAAATTGAAATTAGCTAAAAATACTAAACGAATCCAAAAATTATTACAAAAAGGCCTGTCCAAATCCCAGATAGCCAGAATTTTATCCGTCAGCCGTTCAACTTTACGCCGATTTTTATTAAGAGAGGGATTCATTTGCTGACATCGATGTCACTTAATCAAAATGATAAAACTTAAAATTGGAAAATTATTTTGGTAGATTTTCGAGCTTTCGGCTGTTCTATAAAAAATGTAAAAGTGGTCGAATTTTGAAGAATCGCTTGAAAACAGTTGAAGGTTTCTTCCTGTCTAGGTTCGGAAAAAGGCGTAAAGATAATGAGAGGCTTCTCCTTTATCAATTCA